>CAXSES010000551.1:0-2007 GCA_964236225.1 uncultured Acetobacteraceae bacterium | reverse complement strand
CGTGCCGGGGCGCCAGGGGCGGCGGCCCGGCATCAGGTGCGGGCCATCTGACCGGTGCGGGGGCCGCGCAGTCGGGTCTGGCGCATGATGAACCATTGCTGGAGGCAGGTGAGCGTGTTGTTCCAGCTCCAGTAGATCACCAGGCCCGCGGGGAAGCGGCCCATCATGAACATGAAGATCAGGGGCATGAAACGGAACAGCCTGGCCTGCATCGGGTCGGGGGGCGGCGGGTTGAGCTGCTGCTGGGCGTACATCGTGGCGCCCATGATGAGCGTCCAGGCGGAGAGCTGCAGGGCGGGGAGGATGCTGGTCGGGTTGAACGGGATCAGGCCGAACAGGTTGAACAGGTTGGTGGGGTCCTGGGCGGAGAGGTCGTGTATCCAGCCGAAGAACGGGGCGTGGCGCATCTCGATGGTGACGAAGATGTCCTTGTAGAGGCAGAAGAACACCGGGACCTGGAGCAGCATCGGCAGGCAGCCGGAGGCGGGGTTGACCTTCTCCGCCTTGTAGACCGCCATCATCTCCTGCTGGATCTTGGCGGGGTCGTCCTTGTAGCGCTCGCGCAGTGCCGCGACCTTGGGGGCGAGCAGCTTCATCTTGCTCATCGAGCGGTACGAGTAAGAGGCAAGCGGGAAGAACAGCGCCTTGACGCCGATGGTGAACGCCATGATGGCGAGGCCGAAATTGCCGAGCACGTGGTTGAGCCAGTCCAGCGCGTAGAAGATCGGCTTGGTCAGGAAGTAGAACCAGCCGAAATCCACCGCCTTGTCGAAGCTCGGGATGGAGTACTGCGCCTCGTAGTCGTCGAGCGTGCTGACGACCTTGGCGCCGGCGAACAGGTGGGACTCGTAGGTGGCGTCCGCGCCGGCGGCGGCGACCAGCGGGTCCGACGTGACGAAGTCGACCTGGTAGCGGTCGTGGCCGTTGTCGAGCAGGTGGCGGTAGGAGGCGGAGGTTTGCGCCTTCTGGTCGGGGACCAGCGCGGTCAGCCAGTACTTGTCGGTGATGCCGGCCCAGCCGCCCGTCGTGGCCTCGTTGAAGGCGACGCCGCCGGGCTTGCCGATCGCGGCCTTCTTGGAGGCGTCGTATTTCAGCTCGTGCAGTCGCTCGCCGAGGACGCCAACAAAACCCTCGTGCAGGATGTAGTAGCCGGCGGTCTGCGGCGTGTAGTCGCGGCGGATTCGCGACCAGGGGAACAGGGCGACGGGCGCGCCCGTGGCGTTGTGCACGCCCTGGGTGATGGTGAACATGTACTTGGCATCGACAGCGAGGCCGACGGTGAAGGTCAGGCCGGCGCCGTTGTCCCACGACAGGGTGACGGGGTGGGCGGGGGTGAGGTCGCCGCCCGAGGAGGTCCACTGCGTGGTCTCCGGGTCGGGCAGCGCCGGCGTGGCGGTGCCGGGGGCGGAGGCGGGGGCGGTCCAGCCGAACTGGACGTAGGAGGGCTGCGGGTCGGCGCGGGGCTCCAGGAGCTGGACCAGCGGCGAGTCCTTCGAGACGGTGTCGTGGTAGGCGCTCAGCACCAGGTCGTCGAGGCGGGCGCCGCGCAGGTTCAGGCTGCCCTGGACGCGGGTGGCGTCGATCGCGAGGCGCGGGCCGGTGTCGGGCGCGGGCACGGTGACGGGCTGGTTGCCTGGGTCGGACGGGTTGTTGGTGGGCGGCGGGCCGTCGCCGGAGGGGGTGTCCCTGGTGGCGAGCTGGGCCGCGTGCTGCTGCTGGGCGAGGTTGGCGTGGGGCAGCAGGTACTGGAAGCCGAGCAGGATCGCGAGGGAGAGCGCGATCGCCAGGATCAGGCGGTTCTGGTCCATCAGACCTGGCTCCTCCGGAGCGAAACTGGGGTGGGCGCGGGCCGGGGAGGAAGCAAGGCCAGGGGCTCTGCCTCCCCTGCTTCAAGGCGGGGACCCCGCCAAAGGCTCGCCTTTGGAAACCACTTGTCTGAGTGAATCGGTGTCCGGAGGCCCCATGCTTGAAGGAGGGGGCCTTTGGCGGGTTTGGGCGGAGCTGCCC
>CAXSES010000550.1:0-2014 GCA_964236225.1 uncultured Acetobacteraceae bacterium | reverse complement strand
AGCCTGCCAAAGGTTCCGATGGCCCGCTTGGGCCATTGGAATGGCAGGCGGAGGGAGAGCCCAGCGCTTTCTTGCCTGCTGCCGCCGCGGACAGGCCCGGCGCGAGGCTAGGCGGCCCGACCTGGCCAGGCAATGTCGCCGTCGCGTGCGAGGCCCTCGAACAGCGGCCTGGCGAAGTGGAATCCCTGGATGAACCGCGCGCCGGCGGAGAGCAGCGCCACCAACTCCGCCTCGCGCTCCACCCCCTCGATCACGACCTTGACGCCGATCTCCGCGCCAAGGGAGATCAGGCTCGCGACGATGGCGAGCCGTGTGCGGTCCGCGTCGCAGCCGCTGACCAGGATGCGGTCGACCTTGATGATGTCGGGCTTCAGCTCGGCCAGCCGCGACAGGCCGGAGTAGCCGGTGGCGAAATCGTCGAGCGCGACCTTGAAGCCGTGCCTGCGGTACTCGGCGATGATCGCGGAGAGGTGGGCGATGTCGGCGATGGCCTCGGATTCCAGGATCTCGAAGGTCAGGCTGTCGCGCGGGAAGCCGGTGCTCTCCGCGGCGCGCAGGGTGGCCTGGATGCAGCTCCTGGGCTGGTAGACGGCGTTGGGCAGGAAGTTGATGCTGAGCTGGCGGTCCATGCCGAGCCGCGACGCCAGGGTGATCGCCTTGACCCGGCAGGCCTGGTCGAAGGCGTAGGTGTTCTCCGGCGTGACCTGGGCGAGGACGTGGCCCGCGCCCTGTCCCTGCGGGCCGCGCACCAGGGCCTCGTAGGCGTCGATCCGGCCGGCCTGCACGTCGACGATCGGCTGGAACGCCATCGTGAACGGGAAGATCTCCGTGCCCTCGCGGCAGGCCGAGCATGCGCCGGCGGCGGGCGAGGGGACGCGACGCGCGGATGCGGGGACGGCGCCTCCGCCCGGGGGGGGCGCGTGCAGGATCGAGGCGAGGGCGTGGGCGGCGGGGCGGTGGCCCGTCTTGCGAGGCTCAGCGGACAGCGCGGCCTCACGCGGGTTCGATGCCGACTGCGGCGACAATAGGGATGCGTCAGCCGAACGATCCATGGCTCACCTGCTCCAGGCTGTCCTCACGAGGCACGCATCTGATACCGCAAAGCTGAATTCCAGGTAAACGGCTTCCCTGCTTGCGGCGACGGCTCCTCGCGGCGACGGCGCGAGGGTTGGCAAGTCGCCCGCGATGGCGGAGCGTGGGGTGGCGGCACGGCGGGGGGAATGCGATGAATCGGGTCCGGATGCGACGCGGCTCCAGGCTGGCCGCCGTGCTGGGCGTGCCGGCGCTGGCGGCCTGCCTGGTGGCCGGGATGGGGCGGGCGGGCGCCGCCGAGATGGAGGAGTTCCAGGTTCCGGCGGCCGATCCTGGCATCGCGCTCTACGTGCGCAACAAGCATCCGGCCGGGCTCGACCATTTCTCGCCGGACCGCACGCTGCTCTACGTGCACGGGGCGACGTATCCGGCGGAGACGGCGTTCGACCTGCCTGTGGGCGGGGCGTCGATGATGGACCTGCTGGCGGAGCGGGGGTGGGACGTGTGGCTGCTCGACGTGCGCGGCTACGGGCGCTCGACGCGGCCGGCGGAGATGGCGCGCCCGGCGGCGGAGAGCGCGCCGATCGTGGACACGGCGACGGCGGTGCGCGACGTGGGCTCGGTCGTGGAGTTCATCCGGCAGAGGCGCGGGATCGCGAAGCTGGACCTGATGGGGTGGTCGTGGGGGACCTCGATCATGGGGCTCTACACTTCGACCCACAACGACGAGGTCGGGCGGCTGGTGCTGTACGCGCCGATGTGGCTGAGCCAGGTCACGGTGGCGGCGGACGCGCCGGCGCTGGGAGCGTACCGGACGGTGACGCGGGCGGACGCGAAGGCGCGCTGGCTCAAGGGGGTGCCGGAGACAGCGCAGGAGGCGCTGATCCCGGCGGGGTGGTTCGACCAGTGGGCGGACGCGACGTTCGCCACCGATCCGGAGGGGGCGGCGCAGAGCCCGCCGGTGCTGCGGGCGCCGAACGGG
>CAXSES010000549.1:0-2014 GCA_964236225.1 uncultured Acetobacteraceae bacterium | reverse complement strand
CTCGGCCCGCCGGCAAGGCCCGCACCAGGCCGCGCCCCTCCGCGCTGGCCAGCCGCGCCGGCTTGCTCCACAGAGTGGTGCCCGGAGGCCCCGGGCCTTCGCGGGTCCTGGCAGCGCCCGGCCCTGCCTCCCCGTGCCGCGAGGGCAGGGCCATGGACTGGGACGCGCCCGCGATCATCCTCTCCGCCCGCCCGTTCGGGGAGGGCGACGCGCTCGCCACAGTGCTGACCGAGGCGCACGGCCCGCACCGCGGCCTCGCCAAGGGCGGCGCGTCGCGCACCAAGTCCGGCCTGTGGCAGCCCGGCAACCTGGCCCAGGTGCGCTGGACCGGCCGCCTCGCCGACCAGCTCGGCGCGTTCACCGCGGAGATGGTCCACGCCACCGCCGCGCGCGCCATGCCCGACCCGCTCTCCCTGGCGATCCTGGCCTCGGCCTGCGCGGTCGCAGACGGCGCGATCCCGGAGCGCGAGCCGCACCCCCGCGTGTTCGGCGAGCTGCTGCACCTGCTCGCCACGCTGGACGGCGCCGCCAGCCTCGCGCCGCTGATCCGCTGGGAGGCCGCGCTGCTCGCCGACCTCGGCTACGGCCTCGACCTCTCGGGCTGCGCCCTCTCCGGCGCCACGGCCGGCCTCGCCTGGGTCTCGCCGCGCACGGGACGCGCGGTCAGCGACGAGGCCGCGGGCGCGTGGCGCGACCGCCTGCTGGCGCTGCCGGCGCTGCTGCTGCCCGGGACCAACGACACCGCCGGCACGCCGGCGGCGTGGCGCGACGGCCTGCGCCTGACCGCGCACTTCCTGGCGCGCGACGCCTTCGGCCACACCCACAGGCCGCTGCCGCCCGCGCGCCTGCGCCTCGCGGACCGGGTCGACGCCCTGGCGAACGAGGAAGAAAGCAAGGCTGGGCTCTGCCCCCTTGCCTGAAGAAGGGCCCCCCCAGGAGCGAGCCGCCCCTGGACCGGCCTCACTTAAGGGAAGGCGGTCCAGGGGGCCTCCCCCTGGCGGGGTTTGGGGCGGAGCCCCGACCTTGCTTCCTCAGCCTCCCGGGTGCAGCCCCGCCGCCTCCAGCACCTGCCTTGCGATCACCGTGAAGTCGAGCCTGCCCTCGCCCCGCGCGTCGGCGGCCACGAACCGGTCGCGCAGCAGCGAGGCCAGCGGCAGCGGCACCCCCAGCTCCTCGCCCGCCGCGAGCACCAGGCGCGTGTCCTTCGCCCCCAGCGCCACCGTGCCGCCCGGCGGGTCGAACGCGCGGTCCAGGATCATCCGCCCGTAATTCTTGTGCACCGGCGCCGTGAACAGGCTCTCGGTCAGCACCTCGAACAGCAACGAGGGCGCCACGCCTCCCTTCTCCGACAGGGCGAACACCTCGGAGAGCTGCTCGATGGTGGTGAAGATCAGGAAGTTGCACGCGAGCTTGACCAGCGACGCCTGCCGCGGCACGTCGCCGACCACGAACACCCGCTGCCCCATCGCGTCGAGCACCGGCCGCGCCCGCTCGACCAGCGCCGCGTCCCCCGCCGCCATGACGAACAGCGCGCCCGCCGCCGCCGCCGGCGGGCGCCCCAGCACCGGCGTCGCCAGGAACCCCTGGCCGCGCTCCCCGTGCGCCGCCGCCAGCCGGTCCGCCAGCGCCACGGACAGCGTGCTCGTCGCCAGGTGCGCGGCGCCCGCCGCCATCCCCGCCGCCAGCCCGTCCCCGCCCAGCGTCACCGCCTCGCTCGCCGCGTCGTCCGCCAGGCTGCTCACCACGAACTCGGCCCCGCGCGCCGCCTCCGCCGGGCTCGCGGCCTGCACCGCCCCGGCCTCGACCAGCGGCGCGGCGCGCGCGGCGGTGCGGTTCCACACGCGGACCTCGTGCCCCGCCCGCACCAGCCGCAGCGCCATGGCACTCCCCATCGGGCCGAGACCCGCGAAACCGATCCTCATGGCGTGCTCCTGTCGTGTGCGGGAGTCCTCACGCGCGAGGAGGGCAGGGGTTCGCGGCCGGCGCCGAGGCAGGCAAGGCCAGGGCTCTGCCC
>CAXSES010000548.1:0-2014 GCA_964236225.1 uncultured Acetobacteraceae bacterium | reverse complement strand
CCGAGCGCCGCCCGCGCCTGCGCCGCGTCCGCCGCGATCTGCGCCTTCAGCGCGTCCAGCCCGTCGAAGCGCCGCTCGTCGCGCAGGAAGGCGTGCAGCGCCACGGACACGAACTGCCCGTACAGGTCCTCGGCGAAGTCGAACAGGTGCGCCTCCACCCGGCTTTCCGTCCCGCTCGCCACCGTGGGTCGGCGCCCGATGTTGGCCACGCCCGGCACCGCGCGCCCGTCCGGCAGCCGCGCCGTGACCGCGTAGACCCCGCGCGCCGGCTCGATGTGCTCGCCGAGGGCGATGTTGGCGGTGGGGAAGCCGATGGTGCGGCCCCGCGCGTCGCCGTGCTCCACCACGCCGCCGATCTCCCAGGGCCGCCCGAGGCCGGCGGCGGCGCGTGCGGGGTAGCCGTCCTGCAGGTCGCGGCGGATGCGCGTGGACGAGATCGGCCCCGCGGCGTCGGTCAGCGGCGGCACCAGGGTCAGGCCCACGCCCGCCGCCTCCGCGCGCCGCGCCAGCAGCGCCGTGTCGCCGCCGCGGCGGTGCCCGAAGGCGAAGTCCGGCCCGCAGGCCAGGTGCGCGGCGCCGATGCCCTCGCACAGCACGTCGGCGACGAACGCCCCGGCGTCGAGCCAGGAGAAATCCTGGTCGAACGGCATCTCGAACAGCACCGACACCCCGCACGTCGCCAGCGCCGCCGCCCGCTCGCCCGCGGTCATCAATCGGAACGGCGGGTCCTCGGGGCGGAACAGTTGCCGGGGGTGCGGCTCGAAGCTCAGCACCGCGAGCGGGGCGTCCGGGCGCGCGGCGTGGGCGGCGGCCAGCACCGCGCGGTGGCCGAGGTGCACGCCGTCGAAGTTGCCGAGCGCCACCGCGGCGCCACGCACCTCCGGCGGCACGGCGCGCCAGTCGCGCACGATCATGGGAGGGCGCACGGGCAGGGGAGGGCGCACGGGGTCGGGCATGGCACAACTCGCTGCGGGGGCGCGGCCAACGCACGGCCGTTCGGGTCAGTGTGGGCGGGCGGGGGAGGAGCCGCAAATCCGCCGTGCAGGGGCGGGAGGAAGACGGGCCGGAGCTCTGCTTTGGACCCGCGGAGGGCTCGCCCTTCGGACATTTTCTCGTCGGGTGGAGCCGCTGGCGACGGCGGAGCGCCCGCGCCGGATCGCGGCACCTGGACGCTCACCGGGGCGGGTGCGACCATCGCCGCGACAAACCCGGGGCTGGCCATGCGACAGGATGAACAGGCCGCGGCGATCGCGGCGGCGTGGCAGGCGCCAGGGCACCGTCTCGCAGCTTGGCCGGGAACGCCGCCGCGCGACTTGGCGGAAGGCTACCGGCTGCAACGCGCAGTGGCCGCGAGGCTCGGGCGGGTCGGCGGCTGGAAGGTGGGGGCGAGCAACCCGGACGCGCTGCCGAATTGCGCGCCTATGCCGTTGTCCGGGATGCAGGTAGGGCCGGCCACGGTGTCGCTGCGCCGCCATCCCCGGCCGATGATCGAGTCCGAGATCTGCCTCCGCCTCGGCCGCGACCTGCCGACCCGCGCGACGCCCTACGAAGAGGCGGAGGTCCTTGACGCGGTCGAGTCCTGTCATCCTGCGCTGGAGATCCTGCAGTCGCGTTTCCTCGACGAGGGCGCGCTTGATCCCGCCGCGCGCCTGTCTGACCTGCTCGGTCATGGCGGCTTCGTGTCGGGCGCCGCGATCGGGGGCTGGCGCGAACTCGATTTCGCCTCGCTCGCGGTCGTGCAGCAGGTCCCAGGCCAGCCGGACGTCGCGGGCCGGGGCAACCCGGCAGGCGGGATGGGCCGGTTGCTGCGCTGGCTCGCGGACGAGGGCGCACGCGAGGCGGGAGGGCTGCGCGCCGGGCAGTTCGTGACCTGCGGCTCGTGGACCGGCAAGACGGCGCTCGCCACGCCGTCGCAGGTCAGCATCCGGTTCGAGGGAGTGCCCGCGCTGCATGTCCGCTTCGAGGACTAGGGCGACCCGGAGCCGCGGGTCGAGGGGCTTGATCGGTCCGCAAG
>CAXSES010000547.1:0-2016 GCA_964236225.1 uncultured Acetobacteraceae bacterium | reverse complement strand
ACCCGCCCGCGCCCGCCGCCGATCCGGCCCGGGAGTCGAGCCGGTTCGCGCCGTGGGGCTACGACCTGTCGGCGCTCGACCCCGCGGTGAAGCCGGGGCAGGACTTCTTCGGCTACGCCAATGGCGGCTGGCTCCACGACGCGACGATCGCGCCGGACCGGAGCAGCGCGGGCAACTTCATCGCCCTGGCCGACCTGTCCGAGACCAGGGTGCACGCCATCCTGGAGGCCGCCTCGCCCGTCGCGGCAACGCCGGCCGACGCGGCCGCGACGCGGGCGGCGCCCTCCGGCCCGGGCAGGGAGGCGGCGGGCGAGGCGGGCGCGGGCAGGATCGGCGCGTTCTACCACGCGTTCATGGACGAGGCGCAGGTCGAGGCGCTCGACGCCGCGCCGCTCGAGCCGGAGCTGGCGGCGATCCGCACGGCTGCCGACCCGGCTGCGATCGCGGCGCTGATGGGGCGCGGGCAGCGCGGCTTCCTGTCGAGCGTGTTCGGGCTGCAGATCTCGGCCGACCAGAAGGACGCGCACCGCTACAGCGTCTATCTCGGCCAGGGCGAGGGCGGGCTGCCCGACCGCGACGAGTACCTCAAGCCGGATTTCGCTCCGCAGCGCGAGAAGTATCGGGCGTACGTGGCGGCCACGCTGGCGATGATCGGCTGGGCGGACGCAGAACACGCGGCGGACGCGATCCTGGCGCTGGAGACCGGGATCGCCGGCGTCGGCTGGACGCGCGCCGAGCGTCGCGACCCGATCCGCACCTACAACCCCGCCGACGTGTCGTCGCTGGCGGCGTACGCGCCGGGCCTCGACTGGGCGGCGTTCCTGGCGGCGGCCGGCCTGGGCGGCTTGCACAGGATCGTGCTGGTGGAGAACACCGCGGTGCGCGACACCGCGGCGATCGTCGGGCGCACCGACCTCGGCACGCTGCGCGCCTGGGCGGCGTTCCACCTGGCCGCGGCGGCGGCGCCGGACCTGTCGCAGCGCTTCGCCGCCGCGCATTTCGACTTCTACGGCCGCACGCTGAACGGCCAGCCCGACGAGCGGGCGCGCTGGAAGCGGGCGGTGGCGGCGACCAACCGCGCGCTCGGCGAGGCGGTGGGCGAGCGCTACGTCGCGCAGTATTTCCCGCCCTCGTCCAAGGCGGCGATGGACCGGCTGGTGGCCGACCTGAAGACGGCGCTGCGCCGCCGGCTGGAGAGCGTGACCTGGATGGACGAGCCCACGCGGGCGGAGGCGCTGCGCAAGCTCGCGGCGCTCGACGTGCAGGTCGGCTACCCCAAGGCGTGGCGCGACTACTCTGCGCTGGAGGTCCGCGCGGACGACCTGTACGGCAACGTCGAGCGCGCCACTGACTTCGACTGGCGGCGCCAGGTGCGCCGTCTGGACCAGCCGGTGGACCGCGACGAGTGGGGCATGAGCCCGCAGACGGTGAACGCCTACAACGAGCCCAGCTTCAACGAGGTGGTGTTCCCGGCCGCGATCCTGCAGCCGCCGTTCTTCAACCCCGACGCGGACGAGGCGGTGAACTACGGCGCGATCGGCGGCGTGATCGGCCACGAGATGACGCACAGCTTCGACGACCAGGGCCGCCACTACGACGAGCGGGGCGACCTGCGCGACTGGTGGAGTGCTGGCAGCGCAGAGCGCTTCGGGGTGCTCGCCGCCCGGCTCGGCGCGCAGTACGACGCGATGCAGCCCTTCCCCGGCCTGCACGTCAACGGCGCGCTGACCATGGGCGAGAACATCGCCGACCTGGGCGGGCTGAACCTCGGGCTCGACGCCTACCACGACCGGCTCGCGGGCGCCGCGGCGCCCGTGGTGGGCGGGATGAGCGGCGACCAGCGCGTGTTCCTCGGCTGGGCGCAGGCGTTCCGCGCCAAGGTGCGGGAGAGCGCCGCCAAGCAGCGCCTCGTGGTGGACCCGCACTCGCCACCGGAGGCGAGGGTGGACGGGCCGATGGCCAACATCGACGCCTGGTACCAGGCGTTCGGGGTGGCGCCGGGCGAGGCGATGTTCC
>CAXSES010000546.1:0-2048 GCA_964236225.1 uncultured Acetobacteraceae bacterium | reverse complement strand
GGCCTCACTGCCTCGCCACGAACCCTTCCAGCCAGTGGATCGTGTAGTCCCCCGCCGCGAACTCCTGGTCCGCCATGATGCGCTGGTGCAGGGACACCGTGGTGCGGATGCCGACGACCGCGAACTCGCGCAGCGCGCGGCTCATGCGCGCGATCGCCTCCGGCCGGCTGGCGGCGTGCACGATCAGCTTGGCGACCATGCTGTCGTAGTACGGCGGCACCACGCAGCCCGCGTACAGCGCCGAGTCCACCCGCACGCCGAGCCCACCCGGCGGGTGGTACACGCTGACCCGCCCCGGCGTCGGCATGAAGGTCTCGGGGTCCTCGGCGTTGATCCGGCACTCGATGGCGTGGCCCTCGAAGCGCACCTGCGCCTGGGTGAAGCCGAGCGGGTGGCCGGCCGCGATGCGTATCTGCTCGCGCACCAGGTCGATGCCGGTGACCATCTCGGTGACCGGGTGCTCGACCTGGAGCCGCGTGTTCATCTCGATGAAGGCGAACTGCCCGTCCTGGTAGAGGAACTCCAGCGTCCCCGCGTTGCGATACCCGAGCTGGCGCAGCGCGTCCGTCGCCACCGCCCCGATCGCGTCGCGCTGCCTTGCGTCGAGCGCCGGCGAGCCCGCCTCCTCCACGAGCTTCTGGTGGCGCCGCTGCAGGGAGCAGTCGCGCTCGCCCAGATGCACCACATGGCCGTGCCCGTCGGCCAGGATCTGAAGCTCGATGTGACGGGGGCGGTCGAGGTACTTCTCCAGGTACACCTCGTCGTTGCCGAACGCGGCGCGCGCCTCCGTCCTCGCGATGCGCCAGGCGTCCTCGATCTGCGAGGCGTCGGCCGCGACCTTCATGCCGCGCCCGCCGCCACCGGCCGCCGCCTTGATCAGCACGGGGTAGCCGATGCGCGCGGCCACCGCGCGCGCCTCGTCCAGGTCGGCGAGCGCGCCGTCCGACCCGGGCACCAGCGGCACGCCGAGCCGGCGCATCGCGTCCTTGGCGGTGATCTTGTCGCCCATCATGCGGATATGCGCCGCCGTCGGCCCGATGAACGTCAGCCCGTGCGCCTCCACCATCTCCGCGAAGTCGGCGTTCTCCGACAGGAAGCCGTACCCCGGATGAATCGCGTCCGCCCCCGTCACCACCGCCGCGGAGAGCAGCGCCACCTGGTTGAGATAGCTGTCGCGCGCCGCAGGCGGCCCGATGCACACGCTCTCGTCGGCGAGCCGCACGTGCATCGCCTCCGCGTCCGCGGTGGAATGCACGGCGACCGTGGGAATGCCCAGCTCGCGGCACGCGCGCTGGATGCGCAGCGCGATCTCGCCGCGGTTGGCGATCAGCACCTTGCCGAACAGCGGCCTGGCCCCGGACGCGGCCCCCGCCCTCGCGCCTGCGGGCACGCCCGCCCCGGGCCCCGCGGACGCAAGCGCGCCTGCCCCGGCCGACGACGCGGCGCCCGGCGTGGCGGCCCCGGCCAGGGCGGGCGGGATCGCGCCCGTCGCAACCACGCCGGCATCGCGCGGGCGTGGCGCGTCGGGCACCGCGTCCATCAAGCTCAGCCCTCGACGATCATCAGGGCCTCGCCGTACTCGACCGGGCTGCCGGAGCCGACCAGGATGCGCGCCACGGTGCCGGCGCGCGGCGCCTTGATCTGGTTGAAGGTCTTCATCGCCTCGATCAGCAGCAGCGTCTGGCCGGCCGCGACCTGCTGCCCCTGGACGACGTAGGGCGCGGCGCCCGGCTCGGGCGAGAGGAACGCGATGCCCACCATCGGGCTGGTGACCGCGCCGGGATGCGCCGCGTCCTCCTCTGCGCTGGGCGGCGCGGCCGGCACGGCGGACAGGGCCGCGGCGGCAGCGGGAGCGGCCGCCATCGCCGCCACCGGCGCCGGCATGCGCGCCACGCGCACCTTGCTGTCGCCCGAGGCGACCTCGATCTCGGTCAGCCCGGTCTCGGCGAGGATGCGCGCCAGCGTGCGGATTGCCTCCTCGTCGACGCGAAGCTGGCTCATCGCGCCCGCCCTCCCCCTGGCGCCCCGCGCTCCGACGCCCCAGCCCC
>CAXSES010000545.1:0-2050 GCA_964236225.1 uncultured Acetobacteraceae bacterium | reverse complement strand
TAAGTCAATGGGGTCAGAGGGTCCTCGGACCCTTTGTGGGTCTGGGCGTAGCCTGCCAAAGGTTCCGACAGCCCGCTTGGGCTGTTGGAATGGCAGGCGGAGGGAGAGCCCAGCCTTGCTTCCTTTCCGACCCATGACCCGTCTCAACGCCCGCGCCGCCCTGCTGTCCCTGGCCCTGCTGGCGGTCTTCCTAGGCGCCTGGCACCTTGCCGTGCGCGGCACCGCCCCGGTCGCCGCGATGGACCCCGAGTACGCCGCCCTGATGGGCCAGGCCGCCACCAGGGGCGCCTCGGCGATGCCCGGCCCCGGGCAGGTGGGCGCGCGTCTGCTGGAGCTGCTGCGTGATCCGTTCTACGACCGCGGCCCCAACGACAAGGGCATCGGCATCCAGCTCGGCTTCTCGCTGCTGCGCGTCCTGTTGGGCTTCGGCCTGGCGGTGGCCGTCGCGGTGCCGCTGGGCTTCGCGGTCGGCGGCTCCGTGCTGCTGGGGCGCGCGCTCGACCCGTTCATCCAGGTGCTCAAGCCGATCTCGCCGCTGGCCTGGATGCCGCTGGCGCTCACCACGATCAGGGATAGCGGACGCTCCGCGATCTTCGTGATCTTCATCTGCTCGGTCTGGCCGCTGCTGCTCAGCACCGCGTTCGGCGTGCGCAGCGTGCGGCGCGAGTGGCTCGACGTGGCGCGCACCCTGGAGGTCGGGCGCTGGCGGATGGCGACGCGGGTGGTGCTGCCTGCGGCCGCGCCCACCATCATGACGGGGCTGCGCATCTCGATCGGCGTCGCCTGGCTGGTGATCGTGGCGGCGGAGATGCTCGTGGGCGGCACCGGCATCGGCTACTTCGTGTGGAACCAGTGGAACAACCTGTCGATCACCGACGTGATCGTGGCGATCCTGCTGATCGGGGTCGTGGGCATGGCGCTGGACCAGGCGCTGGGCTGGGCGGCGCGCAGGGTCGGGTACGTGGAATGAGAAAGGTCGAGGCCCCGCCTTCAAGCACTGGGCCTCGAACTCCGCCAAAGGCTCGCCTTTGGAAACCCCGACTCAGGTTCCTCCTTTCGGGCGCCGGTCCAGGGGCGCTGCCCCTGGCGGGTCCAGGGCAGAGCCCTGGCCTTGCTTCCTGCTTTGCCGCATGACCCCTCACATCTCCGTCCAGGGCCTGCGCCGCCGCTTCCCTGGCGCCGCGCGCCCCGTGTTCGACGAGGTGTGGTTCGACGTGGCAGAGGGCGAGTTCGTCTGCCTGATCGGCCACTCCGGCTGCGGCAAGACCACGGTGCTGAACATCCTGGCCGGCCTGGACCGCGCGGACGGCGGCGCGGTGCTGGTGGACGGGCGCGCGACCTGCGGCCCCGGCCTGGACCGCGCGGTGATCTTCCAGGGCCACGCGCTGCTGCCGTGGCTGAGCGTGCTGGGCAACGTGGCGTTCGCGGTGCGCTCGCGCTGGCCGCAATGGGGGCGCGCGGAGGTCGACGCCCACTGCCGGCGGTACCTCGCGCTGGTGCATCTGGCGGGCGAGGAGGCCAAGCGGCCGGCGCAGCTCTCCGGCGGCATGCGCCAGCGCGTGGGCATCGCGCGCGCTCTCGCGATCCAGCCGCGCATCCTGCTGATGGACGAGCCGTTCTCGGCGCTCGACGCGCTCACGCGCGGCTCGCTGCAGGACGAGGTGGTGGCGATCTCCCAGGCGGGCGCACAGGCGGGCCTGCAACCGGGGCGGCCGACCACGTTCATGATCACCCACGACATCGACGAGGCGATGCTGCTGGCCGACCGCATCGTGCTGATGACGGCCGGCCCCGACGCCCGGGTCGCGGAGATCGTGGAGAACGGCCTGCCGCGCGGGCGCACGCGCGCCGTGCTGCACCGGTTGCCGGGCTACGGCGCGCTGCGCAATCATCTGCTCGACTTCCTGGTGGAGCGGCCGCCCGGCCGCGTCACCGACCCGCGCCACCCGCCGGTCCGGCGCATCGGCGATCCCGACGCCACCGCGGAACGTGCCCACGCCTGACCGCCCACGCTTAGCCGCCCAAGCCTGACCGCCCACGCCTGGCCGCC
>CAXSES010000544.1:0-2052 GCA_964236225.1 uncultured Acetobacteraceae bacterium | reverse complement strand
GCGGCACGGGGTCGGCTGCGTCGGGCGGCGCGGCTGCGGCCTGCCGGGTCGTGGCGTCGGGCACGCGAGCCTGCGCCGCCGCGCTTGCGCCCGGCTGCGCCGGCGCCATCTGCGTGCGCGGGATCGAGGGGCCGCGCTCCGGCCGGCCCGCGGCGGCTCCGGCCGGCAGGGCCGTCCGCGCGCCGTCCGCGCGCCCGGCCACACCCCAGCCGGCGGCTGCGAGCAGCAGCAGGACTGCGCCACCAGGAAGGGCCGGGCGTATTCTCATGGGGGACGATGCTACAAGCCAGCCCGGGGAGCCGCAAATGACCGCGCCGCATCTGATCGTCTTCGGGCTGGGCTATTGCGGCCTGGAGGTCGCGCGCCGCGCCGCCGCCGCGGGATGGCGCGTCACCGGCACCCACCGCGCCTCGGCGGCACCGCCCGCGGTGCCGCCCGGCGTCGCCACGATCGCGTTCGAGGACGCGGCCGCCGCGCTGGGCGAGGCCACGCACCTGCTGAGCACCGCGGCGCCCACCGAGTCCGAGCCCCCCGCGTCCGGCGACCCGGTGCTGGCGCGCCACGGCGACGCGATCGCGCGGGCGGCGGCGCTCCGCTGGGTCGGCTACCTGTCCACGACCGGGGTGTACGGCAACCGCGGTGGCGGCTGGGTGGACGAGCGCAGCGACACCCGCCCGGCCTCGCCGCGCGCGCGCCGTCGCGTCGCCGCCGAGGCAGACTGGCGAGCGCTGGCCGGCGGCAGGCTCGACCTGTTCCGCCTCGCCGGCATCTACGGGCCGGGCCGCTCGCCGTTCGCGGAGCTGCGCGCCGGCCAGGCCCGCGCCATCCTCAAGCCCGGCCACGTGTTCGGGCGCATCCACCGCGACGACATCGCCGCCGCCGTGCTCGCCGCGATGGCGCAGGACGGGCCATCGCGGGAAGCGGGGGGGCAGGTCGTCCGGCCGCGCGTGCTCAACCTGTCCGACGACGTGCCCGCCGAGAGCGCCGCCGTGCTCGCCGAGGCCGCCCGCCTGCTGGGCATGCCCGCGCCGCCGCAGACGCCGTTCGCCGCGGTGGTGGGCGCGATGAGCCCGATGGCGCTGTCGTTCTGGGCGGAGGACCGGCGGGTCTCGGGCGAGGCCACGCAGCGCGCGCTCGGGCTGCGATGGCGATACCCGAGCTACCGCGAGGGGCTGGCGGCGACGCTGCGGCAGGAAGGCAGCTAGGAGAAAGGCCAGGGCTCTGCCCCATTGCCTGGAAGCGGGGACCCGCCAGGGGGAGCCCCCCTGGACCGGCTTTCCCTAAGAAGCGCCGGTCCAGGGGCGGCTCGCCCCTGGCGGAGTTTGAGGCAGAGCCTCAACCTTGCCTGCTTTACCAGTCCCTCCAAAGGACCGTTGGCACAGGATGCACCCGCGAGGGGTTTCCGCCTGAACAGGACCGATCCGGGCCTATGTTTCACGTGAAACATAGGCTCGTGCCCGCAACGACCTCCTCCACGGCCCAGGCCAGCGGCGCCAGGTCCTGCGGGCGCGAGAACCGGTGCGTGATCGCCTGCCCGCCGCGCGCCACCCGTCCGGCGCCGCCTTCCCATCGCCTGGGTTCGGGGGCCCTCGCGCGGCATCGCGCCGCGGGCGTCGGGCCTTCAGCCCATGCGGCGCAGGCGGTGCACGGGCGGCGTCGCGGCGCCGGCCTGCGCCAGCTCGCCGCGCCGGACGCGCAGCACCACGATCGCGCCAGGCTGCTCGTCGCTCCAGCCCAGTTCGGCGGCGGTCGCGGCGAGATGGCGCGGCACGGCGCCGCGCTCCACCAGCGCCGGCGGGTCCTCGTCCGCCATCCCCTCGCGCACCAGCCGCTCGGCGACCTCTCGCGTCGCCACGCAGTAGAGGTACCCGTCCGGGCGATCCGCCGCGCGCAAGCCCAGCGGATCGACGCTGCGGAACTCCGGGCGCGCCCGGTTCCCGACGGAAGACGAAGGCAGTTCCCGCGGGGGCGGGCCGGGCGGCGGCGCTGTCTGCGGCACGGCCATTGCCAGCCCCGCCGGTGTCGGCGCGGCTTCTGGCGGCCCGACTTCTG
>CAXSES010000543.1:0-2054 GCA_964236225.1 uncultured Acetobacteraceae bacterium | reverse complement strand
CTTGGGTCGTTGGAAGGGCAGGCGGAGGGAGAGCCCGGCCTTGCCTTCTTGACGTCTCCCCGTCACCCCCGCCCCCTGACGAAGTCCACGAACGCCCGCAGCGGCGCCGGCACCAGCCGCCGCCCCGTGTAGTAAAGGAACGGCCCGGGAAAAGGCTGCCACCACGGCTCCAGCACCGGCTCCAGCGCCCCGCTGTCCAGGTGCGGCCGCAGCCAGTCCTCGAACAGGTGGACGACGCCCACCCCCGCCACCGCCGACTCCACCGCGAGATCGACCGCCCCGCCCACGCCCACCAGCAGCGGCCCCGCCGGGTCGACGCGCACCGCCTCGCCGCCCCGCTCGAACGCCCAGGGCGGCGTCGCGCCGCTCGCGAACCGCCCGCGCAGGCACGCATGGCCCAGCAGGTCGCGCGGATGCCCCGGCCGCCCGCGCCGGTCGAGGTACGCGGGCGCCGCGGCCGTGGCGAAGCGCTGCACCCGCGGCCCGATCGGCACCGCGACCATGTCCTGCTCCAGCCGCTCGTCGTAGCGGATGCCCGCGTCGAACCCCGCCGCCAGCACGTCGACGAACCCGTCCTCGGCGACCACCTCCAGCCGGATGTCGGGGTACGCCGCAAGGAACGGCGGCACGATCTTGGGCAGCACCAGCCGCGCGGCGCTCACCGGCACGTTGAGCCGCAGCGTGCCCGCCGGCCGGTCGCGGAAGCCGTTCACCACGTCGAGCGCCCCCGCCACCTCGCCCAGCGCCGGCCCGAGCCGCTCCAGCAGCCGCTGCCCCGCCTCGGTCGGCGCCACGCTGCGCGTCGTGCGGTGCAGCAGCCGCACGCCGAGCCGCGCCTCCAGCCGCCGCACCGACTCGCTGAGCCCGGACGCGCTGCCCCCGCTCGCCCGCGCGCCCTCGCGGAACCCCCGGGCGCGCGCCACCACCACGAACGCCTCCAGATCGCCCAGGTCGACCTTCCCCGGCTCGACATCCACTGTCCGCCACCCCGCACGCCCCGTGCCGATCCTGGCCCGTTATCGCGCACCCGCCAATGCCCAGCTATGACCCACCCCCACAGGAGCCCGCCATGCCCAGCCCCTCCCACCCCGCCGCCGCCACGCCCGCCGCCGCACCTGGCCCCGCCGAGGCGCCCGCCGCCGCCGCCGGCGCCTACCGCCTCGGCCATCGCAGCGTGCGCCGCCTCGGCTACGGCGCCATGCAGCTCGCCGGCCCCGGCGTGTTCGGCCCGCCCCGCGACCCCGACGCCGCCCGCGCTGTTTTGCGCGAGGCGGTCGCGTCGGGCGTGAACCACATCGACACCAGCGACTTCTACGGCCCCCACGTCACCAACACCCTGATCCGCGAGGCGCTCTCGCCCTACCCGGACGACCTTGTCATCGTCACCAAGCTCGGCGCGCGCCGCACCGACGACCGCGCCTGGCTCCCCGCCTTCTCCCCAGAGGAGCTGACCCGCGCCGTCCACGACAACCTGCGCAACCTGGGCCTCGACGTGATCGAGGTCGCCAACCTGCGACTCATGTTCGGCATCCACGGCCCCGCAGAGGGCTCCCTCGAGGCGCCGCTCTCCGTCCTCGCCGACCTCCAGCGCCAGGGCCTGATCCGCCACATCGGCCTGAGCAACGTCACGCCCGCGCAGGTCGCCGAGGGCCGCCGCATCTGCGAGATCGCCTGCGTGCAGAACAACTACAACCTCGCGCACCGCCACGACGACGCCCTGATCGACGACCTCGCCCGCGACAGCATCGCCTACGTGCCGTTCTTCCCGCTCGGCGGGTTCAGCCCGCTCCAGTCCGACACCCTGTCCGGCGTCGCGGCGCGCCTCGGCGCCAACCCGATGCAGGTGGCGCTCGCCTGGCTGCTGCGCCGCGCGGCCAACATCCTGCTGATCCCGGGCACCTCGTCGCCCGACCACCTGCGCGAGAACCTCGCGGCGGGCGGGCTCGCGCTGCCCCAGGACGCGATCGAGGCGCTGGAGGCGGCCTGAGCCGCGCCGACCTATTACAGGAAGCAAGGCTGGGCTCTGCCCAGACCCGCCAGGAGCGAAGCCGCCC
>CAXSES010000542.1:0-2067 GCA_964236225.1 uncultured Acetobacteraceae bacterium | reverse complement strand
TAAGTATTTGTTTCCAAAGGCGAGCCTTTGGCGGGGTCTCCACTTCAAGACATGGGGGCAGAGCCCCTGGCCTTGCTTGCTGGGCCTGTCGTCGCACTCGGCCTCTGGCACAAGGCCTGGCCCAGCGGCTCGCCCCTGCCGGTTCCCGCCTTCAAGCGATGGGCAGGGGCCGGCCTTGCTCGTCTCTCAGGCCTGGGCCGGCGCGGCGATCCGGGCCAGCTCCAGCGAGTTCAGCACGTCGGCCCCGGAGATCGTGCCGTGGCGCAGCGTGCCGTCCGCGCCGCCGGTGACGCCGTAGGCCGCGAGCTGCGCGGGCGACCACGCCTTGGCGCCAGGGGCCGGCGTGGCGCCAGGAGACGCGGCGCCGGCGGGCGGGGGCGGGGCCGAGGAGGCGAGCGCCGTCGGGGCGGCGTGCGCGGGGGCGGCGTGGCCGATGCCCAGCTCGGCGAGGAGGCGGTCGCCGAGCTTCTCGGGGTCGATGCCGACGAGGCGCTCCAGCAGCGTCGCGCCGAGGTTCATGGCGATGCCGACCGGGCCGCCGGTCAGGCCGCTCACCACCAGGCCGCCGGCGAAGCGCGCCTCCTCGGGGATCGTGTCGCCGGTGACGGCCCGGTAGATCGTGCCGACCACCGGCACATACTGCAGGGGGTTCAGCTCGGAGAGCAGCACGTGGAACGGCGAGGGCGCAGGGGACGCCGCGGCCGCCGGCGACGCGGCGGGCGCGGGGGACAAGGACGGCACGGCCGCGGGAAGCGTCGCCACGGGGGGCGCGGGCTGCGGGCGGCTGGCGGTGATCGAGAGGGAGGCGGCGACCATGGGGGCGTCCGGTGCTTCGGTTCGCGGCGGCCACTGCAATTGGGATGCCAGGCGGAGGGCGCCTGGGAGGCAAGGTCGAGGCCCCGCCTTCAGGCACCGGGCCTCAAACCCCGTCGAAGGCGGGACCCTGGAGTCCGATACTCGGGGAAGGCCGGTCCAGGGCGGCTCGCCCCTGGCGGGCCCGTCCTTCAGGCGAGGGGGGAGCCCAGCCTTGCCTGCTGCCGGTTGGCGTCAGCGAGCCGGGCCGGCGAGCTGGCGGGCGCAGAGGATGTCCAGCGCGGTGACGCCGGCCACGGCCAGCACGGCGGTGGCCGCGCGTCCGCGGTGGCCGGGGCTGGCGAAGAGCGGCACCGCCAGCGTGGCCAGGTCGAGCGCGTCGCCGGCGATGCGCGCCTGCACCCAGGGCGCCGGGTCCGCGCCGAGCAGGAGGCCGACGCCGGCCGCGACCTCGCGCACGCCATAGCCGGCCAGCAGCGCCGGGCGACGCCCCAGCCCGAGCGAGCGCGACAGGGTGTGGGGCAGCACCAGCTCGGCGAGGCCGAGCGCGATGCTGAACCAGCCGAGGCCGCGGGCGAGGGCGAGGCCCTGGTGCGCGGCGGGCGGGGACGGGCTGCGGATCGTGTCGAGTGCCGTGGTCATGGGGCGGCTCCTGTGGCGTGCGGCGCCGGGCGCGGCGCGTGCGGTGTCAGAGGCAGTCCGGGCGGGAAAGTTGCAGGGCAGGAGGCGCGGGTGGACCTGCGCCGGGCGTGCTGGACGGGTGGCCGGCGGTCGGACAGTGTCGCCGCACATGACGGGGATGGGGGCGATGTGTCGGCGGCGGTCGTGATCCTGTGCGGGTTCGGTGCCTTGTGGGCGGTCGGGGGCCTGGCCGCGCTGGGCGCACCGGCCTGGGCGTGGGCCGGGCCGGTTGTGCTCGGCGCGGGCGTCGCAATGCGGTGCCTGAGGGCGGTGCGCACGCTGCCGGCGCGCGCGCCGGCGGAGCGGCGGCGCATAGGGCGGCTCGTGGGCGTCTGGAGCGCGGTCGAGGGCGTGCTGATTGTCGTGGTGGACAACGTGCTGGCGAACGCCGGGCGGATGCATGACGTGCTTCCGGCGACGGCGGTGATCGTCGGGCTGCACTTCCTGCCGCTGGCGCGCGGCATCCCGCAGCCGGCGTACGCCGCGACAGGCGCGGCGCTGGTGGCTCTGGGGGGCGCGGGGCTGGCGCTGGCCGGACCTTACGCCTGGGCGCTCGCGGGTTTCGGAAGCGCG
>CAXSES010000541.1:0-2075 GCA_964236225.1 uncultured Acetobacteraceae bacterium | reverse complement strand
CACGGCGCGAACCGGCTCGACTCCCGGGCCGGATCGGCGGCGGGCGCGGGCGGGTTGGCGGCGGCGGGCGCGGGCGGGTCGGCGGCGGCGGGCGCGGGCGGGTCGGCGGCGGCGGGCGCGGGCGGGTCGGCGGCGGCGGGCACCCCCGCCGCCGCCGTCGTTGCCAGCAGGAGGCACGCGAGGGCGAGGGATCGTGTCGAGGGCAAGGGACGTGGCCTCCGGAGGGAAGCCGGCAGGATAGGCGGCAAGGCGGCACGCGCCAAACCGGGCGGGGCGCCCGACACCCTCGCCCCCCACGCCTCGCTCCGGGCAGTCACGATCGCGACATTTCGTGGCTTGCCGGGGAGACCGGCTGGTGACGTTGTGGCCGCGCGTCCTGCATCGGGCAGCCATGCACCATCCTGCGAGGCGGCTGCAGGAGCCTGTGATGCCAGCGGCCCTCTGGAGTGAGCGAACAGGCAAGGTTGAGGCTCCGCCTCAAACTCCGCCAGGGCGAGCCGCCCTGGACCGGCTTGGCTTGAGAAGTGGATTCCAGGGGCGAACCTTTGGCGGAGGCCCCGCTTCAAGGCCCCGCTTCAAGGCATGGGGAGGGCAGAGCCCCTGGCCTTCCTGGATTTCAGACGAGACACGACCGAGGATGGAGGTGATTTGACGCGGCGCACTTCGCAGGCGGTCCAGGCGGCGAACCGCTCCTCCCGCACGCGCGGGCAGGTCCGGCGGACTCGCGCCCGTCCGCCCGCGCGCGGCATCCATCCCCCGGAGCCCGTCGTCCCGCGGCCAGGTCGCCCGCTGCCATGAGCTGGCCAGACATCGCGCAGGTCGATGCCTGGCCGCTGGCGGCGTTCGCGTTCGCGGCGGTGGCCTGGCTGGCCTGGGCCGCCGCGGCGGCCACGCTGTTCGGCCTGGGCGTGGCGGTGCTCGGGGCGCTGGCGGTGTGGCGTTTCACGCTCGACGCGGCACGCCCCGCGCCGGCCACCTTGCCGCCGGTCAGCGTGCTGCGCCCGCTGTGCGGCGCGGAGGTCGGGCTCGACGACGCGCTCGGGGCGCTCGCCGCCCAGCACTACCCTTCGCTGCAACTGGTGTTCGGCGTGCAGGACGCGGACGACCCCGCGCTCGCCGCGGTGGCGCGGCTGCGCCGGCGCCACCCCGGGCTTGACATCGCCCTGGCCGTGAACGCGGCCAGCCACGGGCCGAACCGCAAGGTCTGCAACCTCATCAACATGCTGCCGCTCGCGCGTCACGCTGTGCTGGTGTTCTCCGACAGCGACCTGCACGTGGCGCCCGACTACCTGCGGCGCCTGGTCGAGGCCCTGTCCGAGCCGGGCGTCGGGCTGGTCACGACGCTGTGCACCGGCCTGCCCACCGCGCCGGGGCTCGCGGCCAGGCTGGGCGCGATGCAGATCACCCAGGGCTTCCTGCCGGGGGCCCTGCTGTCGCGCCGCCTCGGGCGGCAGGACTGCCTCGGCACCACCATGGCGCTGCGGCGCGACACCCTGGCCCGGGCCGGCGGCCTCGCGGCGCTGGTGGGCCACCTCGCCGACGACAACGTGCTGGGCCAGCTCGTGCGCCGGCTGGGGCTGCGGGTGGCGCTCGCCGCGACCGTGCCGGAGACCGCCGTGCCGGAGGCCACGCTGGCGGCGCTGTGGCGCCACGAGCTGCGCTGGGCGCGCACCATCGCGGCGCTGGAGCCGCTGGGCTTCGCCGCCTCGGCGCTGCAGTTCCCGCTGGCCTGGGCGGCGCTCGCCCTGCTGTGCGCGCCCGGGGAGGGCTGGGCGCTCGCGCTGGCGGCCTGCGCCTGGCTGGTGCGCGGCCTTGCGGCGGGCGCGGTCTCGGCCCTGCTCGCCCGCCACGCCGGCGCCAGCCCCCGCGACGCGAGGCCCTGGCTCGCCGCGGCGCTGCTGCCGGCGCGCGACCTGCTGTCGGTGGCGCAGGTCGCGGCCAGCTACCGCGGCGGCACGGTGCTCTGGCGCGGCCACGTCATGCAGGTGGACGCCGGCTGCGCGATGCGGCGGGCGGCGGAGTTCGCGAGGCCGCCGGTGCCGGAACCCGGACGCTGAGCGCGGGGCCGGCAAGGC
>CAXSES010000540.1:0-2077 GCA_964236225.1 uncultured Acetobacteraceae bacterium | reverse complement strand
CCCCGCCTCCTCTCGCGGCCCCGCCTCCTCTCGCGGCCCCGCCTCCTCTCGCGGCGACGTCCTCGCCCGCCTGCCCGCCCGGCCGCGCCGCCTGGTGGCCATGGTCGGCGACGGGGTGAACGACGCCCCCGCGCTGGCCGCCGCCGACCTCGGCATCGCCATGGGCAGCGGCAGCGACGTCGCCCTGCACAGCGCCGGCCTCGCCCTGCTGCGCGCCGACCCCGCCCTGGTCGCCGACGCGCTCGACATCGCCGCGCGCACGCAGAGCAAGATCCGCCAGGGCCTCGCCTGGGCGTTCGCCTACAACCTGGTGGGCATCCCGCTCGCCGCCGCCGGCCTGCTCAGCCCCGAGATCGCCGGCGGCGCCATGGCGCTCAGCAGCGTCAGCGTGGTGGCCAACGCCTTGCTGCTGCGGCGCTGGGAGCCGCGGCCGTAGGAAGAAAGGTTGAGGCTCTGCCTCAAACTCCGCCAAAGGCAGGCCTTTGGAATCCAATACTTAAGTAAAGCCGGTCCAGGGGCGGCTCGCCCCTGGCGGGTCTGGGCGTAGCCTGCCAAAGGTTCCGACGACCCGCTTGGGTCGTTGGAATGGCAGCGGAGGGAGAGCCCGGCCTTGCCTCCCGACAGGTCAAGACCCTAGGGCCGCTGCATGACACTACGCAGCCCCGCCGCTGGCCTTCGCGGCGCCGCCCCGGCCACCCCCATTCCTGCGCGGGACTGGCCCGCCGACCTCGCCGGCCGTCGCCAGGCGCAGGCGTTGCTGCGCATGCTCGACGCCGACCTGTCCGGCCACGACAGCGCCACCCTGACCCTGGAGCGCTGGTGCGCCGCGCATGACCTGGCCTCGCCCGCCCTCGTCGTCGCCGACCGCGTCCGCGACGCAGGGTCCGATCCCGACCCCGCCACCCGTGCCCTGCTTGGCGTGTCAGACGCGGAGCCGGTGCGCTACCGCCGGGTCCGCCTGCGCTGCGGCGCCGTGGTGCTGTCCGAGGCCGAGAACTGGTACGTCCCGCGGCGCCTGGCCCCGGCGATGAACGCGGCGCTTGACGACAGCGACGCCTCGTTCGGCCGCGTCGTCGCCCCGCTCGGCTTCCGCCGCCAGACCATCAGCGCGGAGACGCTGTGGCATCCTCTGCCCGACGCCTGGGACGCAGCCGGCACGCCCGGCCTCGCCGCGGCCGGAACCATGGCGGTGCCACCCGTGGTGCTGCGGCACCGCGCCGTGCTGCGTCTCCCGGACGGCACGCCCATCAGCATGGTGGTCGAACGCTACACCGCGGGCGTGCTGGCCTTCCCGCCCGGGCGGGAGACGCCCTGAAGCCAGCAAGGTCGAGGCCCCCAAACGCAGGACGAGTCGATCGCTTAACCAAGGCCGGTCCAGGGGGGGCTCCCCCCTGGCGGGTCCGGGCAGAGCCCGGCCTTGCTTGCTATCCCGCGATCCCGCGCTCCAGCCCGCGCAGCGTGAGCCTGCGCCGCGAGACCCCCCACCCCACGCCGGACCTCACCGCGCCCATCGCCGAGGCAGTCGGGTCCCTGGCGGGTACGGGCAGCCGACCCTGCCCTCGGCGCCGGCGGGCTAGCGCACGCCCAGCAGCTCCACGTCGAAGATCAGCGTGGCGTTCGGCGGGATCGCCCCGCCCGCGCCGCGCGCGCCGTAGCCGTGCTCGGGCGGCAGCACCAGCCGGCGCCGCCCGCCGACCCGCATCGTCGCCACCCCGATGTCCCAGCCTGAGATCACCTCCTGCGCCCCCAGGGTGAACGAGAACGGCTGCCCACGGTCGCGCGAGCTGTCGAACTTCTTCCCGGGCTTGCCGCCGTCGTCCAGCCAGCCTGTGTAGTGCACGCTCACCCGCTGCCCCTTCGCCGGCTCGGCGCCGTCGCCCACGACCTCGTCGATGATGCGGATGCCGTTTGGCAGCGTGGTCTCGCCGGGCTCGGTTCCTGCCATGATGCGCTCCTGATGGGATGCCGGGCTCGTCCCGGGCGATCCGCGGACCGGAACCGGGCACCTGCCCGGCCACCCCCTGGCACCCCTCGGCGGCAGCAACGCGCGGCGCCGCCAGGGTTTGCCGCGGGCCGG
>CAXSES010000539.1:0-2078 GCA_964236225.1 uncultured Acetobacteraceae bacterium | reverse complement strand
GCGAGCCTTTGGCGGGGTCCCCGCTTCCAGGCATGGAGGCAGAGCCCCTGGCCTTGCCTGCCTATCCTTCCTCCGGCACGCCGTCCGCCAGCTCCGCCAGCCACGCCGCCGCGCTCGCGTCCGAGGGCGCCCGCCAGTCCCCCCGTGGCGACAGCGACCCGCCCGCGCTGACCTTCGGCCCGTTCGGCATCGCCGACCGCTTGAACTGGCTCGCGAAGAACCGCCGCAGGAACACCGCCAGCCACCCCCGTATCTCGCCCAGCGTGTAGGCCCGCCGCCGATCCTCTGGGTATCCGGCCGGCCAGGCCCCCTCGGCGACATCCCCCCACGCCATCAAGGCCAGGAACGCGATCCTCGACGGCCGGAACCCGTAGCGCAGCACGTGGAACAGCGTGAAGTCCTGAAGCTCGTATGGCCCGATCGCCGCCTCCGTGCTCTGCGCCGCCTCGCCCGGCACCAGCTCCGGCGAGATCTCCGCACCCACGATGTCGCGCAGCACGGCCGCCGCCTCCGGAAGCTGCCCGCTCGCCGCCACCCAGCGGATCAGGTGCTGGATCAGCGTCTTCGGCACCCCGGAATTGACGCCGTAATGCGACATCTGGTCGCCCACGCCGTAGGTGCACCACCCCAGCGCCAGCTCCGACAGGTCGCCCGTCCCCACCACCAGCGCCCCCTGGTGGTTCGCCAGCCGGAACAGGTAGTCCGTGCGCAGCCCCGCCTGCACGTTCTCGAACGTCACGTCGTAGGCGGCCTCGCCCGATGCCGCGGGATGCCCCAGGTCGGCCAGCATCTGCCGCGCCGCCGGCCGGATATCCACCTCGCCCGCCGACACGCCCAGCGCGGCCATCAGCGCCGCCCCGCGCGCCCGGCTCGCCTCGCCGGTCGCGAACCCCGGCAGCGAGTACGCCAGGATGGAGTCGCGCGGCAGCCCCAGCCGGTCGAACGCGCGCGCCGCCACCAGCAGCGCGTGCGTCGAGTCCAGCCCCCCCGACACCCCGATCACCACGCGTCTCAGCCCCGTCGCGCGCAGCCGCTGCGCCAGGCCCGCCACCTGGATGCTGTAGGCCTCGTAGCAATCCTCCCCGAGCCGCGCCGGGTCGGACGGCACGAACGGGAACCGCTCCAGCGGCCGCAGCAGCCCCCGCGCCGCCGGGTCCGGCGCCAGCCGCAGCGCGACGCTGCGGAAACGCGGCCGCACGTGGCGTCGGTTGTCATCGAACGTGCCCGTGCGCGCCCGCTCCTGGCGCAGCAGGTCGAGGTCCACGTCGGCCACCACGGCGTGCGCCGCCGCCGAGAACCGCTCGCCCTCGGCCAGCAGCGCGCCGTTCTCGTGCACCATCGCCTGCCCGTCCCACGACAGGTCGGTGGTCGACTCCCCCTCGCCCGCGGCGGCGTACACGTAAGCCGCCATGCAGCGCGCCGACTGCGAGCGGCACAGCATCCTGCGCGTCTCCGCCCGCCCCACGGTGATCGGGCTGCCCGACAGGTTCGCCAGCACCGTGGCGCCGGCCAGCGCCGCCTCGCTCGACGGCGAAACCGGCACCCACAGATCCTCGCAGATTTCGACATGCAGCACGAACCCCGCCACGTCGTCGGCCGCGAACAGCAGGTCCGCCCCGAACGGCGCCACCTGCCCGGCCAGGGTGATCTCCGTCGCCTCGCCGGCCCCCTCGCCCGGAGCAAAATGCCGTCGCTCGTAGAACTCCCGGTAGTTCGGCAGGTAGCTCTTCGGCACCACGCCCAGCAGCCGCCCGCGCTGCACCACCGCCGCGCAGTTGTAGACGCGCCCGCCATGGCGAAGCGGCACGCCGACCGCCAGCACCGTGCCCAGCGAGGCCGAGCCCGCCAGCAGCGCCGCCACCGCACGCTCCGCCGCGTCGAGCAGCACGTCCTGCAGCAGCAGATCCTCGATCGCGTAGCCGGACAGCGCCAGCTCCGGGAACACCGCCAGCGCCACGCCCCGCGCCGCGCACTCCGCCGCCAGCGCGAGCACCGCCGCGACGTTGGCGGCCGGGTCGGCAACCGCCACCGGCGCCACGCAGGCGGCCACGCGGACGAAGCCGTGGCTGTGCGGCGAA
>CAXSES010000538.1:0-2091 GCA_964236225.1 uncultured Acetobacteraceae bacterium | reverse complement strand
GCCTTTCTTGCCGCCGCCCTTGCTCCCGCCCGCGTCCTTGTCCAGATATCGGGTCACGGGACCGTGTCGGTCCGCTGCCGGAGCGCGCCCATGTTCATCGAGACCGAAGACACCCCGAACCCCGCGACGCTGAAGTTCCTGCCCGGCCGCGAGGTGATGGGCGCCCGCACCGCTGACTTCGCCAGCGCTGAGGCCGCCGTGCCGAGCCCGCTGGCGACCGCGCTGTTCGAGCTGCCGGGCGTGGCGCGGGTGTTCCTGGGGGCGGATTTTATCACCGTGACCAAGAGTGACGCGACCGACTGGCCCTCGCTCAAGCCGCAGGTGCTGGGCTCGGTGATGGAGCACTTCGTCTCCGGCCGCGCGACCATCGAGGGCGAGCAGGTCGCCGCGACCACGACGGAGATCGACCCCGCCGACCGAGAGATCGTCGAGCAGATCAAGGAACTTCTCGACACCCGGGTGCGCCCGGCTGTCGCGGGCGATGGCGGTGACATCGTGTTCCATGGCTACAGCAAGGGCGTGGTTCTGCTGCACATGCAGGGCGCGTGCTCCGGCTGCCCGTCCTCGCGCGCCACGCTGAAGCACGGCATCGAGAACATGCTGCGCCACTACGTCCCCGAGGTGACGTCGGTGGAGCAGGTCGAGCTGTAGCCATGCCGGCGCTGGCCGAGGAGGCGCTCGACACCCTGTTCCGCACCGCGCGCAGCCGCTACCGCTGGACCGCGGAGCCGGTGGGCGACGACGTGCTGGGGGCGCTCTACGACCTGATGCGGTTCGGCCCGACCTCGGCGAACTCGTCGCCGGCGCGCCTCCTGTTCCTGCGCAGCAGCGACGCCAAGGAGCGGCTGCGCCCCGCGCTCTCCGCCGGCAACGTGGAGAAGGCGATGACCGCGCCCGTGGTCGCGGTGGTGGCGCACGACCCGGAGTTCTACGAGCAGCTTCCCCGCCTCTACCCGCAGGGCGACGCCCGCGACTGGTTCGCGGGCAATGCCCTGCTGGCGGAGGAGACCGCGGTGCGCAACTCGACGCTGCAGGGCGGCTACCTGATCCTGGCGGCGCGCGCGGTGGGGCTGGACGCCGGGCCGATGTCGGGGTTCGACCGCGACCGGGTGGATGCGGCGTTCATGGCCGGGCGGGGCTGGCGCAGCAACTTCCTGGTCTGCCTCGGCCACGCAGACGCGACCGCGGAGCACGCCCGCGCCCCGCGGCTGGAGTTCGACGAGGCCTGCGTCCTGCTGTGACAGCAACGCCCCCCCGAAGTGACCGGCAAAGCAGGGAAGGTTGAGGCTTCGCCTCGAACTCCACCAGGGCGAGCCGCCCCTGAACCGCCTTTCTTGAGGAGAGCCGGTCCAGGGGAGCTTTCCCCTGGCGGATCTGGGTGCCGCCTGCCGAAGGTTCCGACGGCCCATTTGGGCCGTTGGAAGGGCAGGCGGAGGGAGAGCCCAGCCTTGCCTATGCCGGCAGTTCGACGTCAGGACCCATCGGCATGAGCCCTTCCGCATGGCGCCAGGCTCACAGTGCGCATGCGAGCCGCCGTTCCGGACGTCGCGGCCCTTGACGTCGCGGCGCGCAGGAGACGGGCCGTTGCGCGTCCTTGTCCTCGACTGCGCCCTGCCGTGCTGCCGGGTGGCGCTGCTGGACGGGGCAACCGTACTGGCGGAGCGGGTGTTGGAGGCGCGGCACGGGCAGGCGTCGCTGCTGCCGGGCGTGGTCGCGGAACTGCTCGCGGTGCATGGGCGCGGGCTCGATCGCATCGTCGCCAATGTCGGGCCGGGAAGCTTCACAGGGCTGCGGGTGGCGCTGTCCCTGGCGCACGGGCTGGCGCTGGCGGGCAGTGTCGCGCTGGTCGGCGTGACCGGGGGCGAGGCGTTGGCGGGCACCGTCGCGGCGGAAGGACGGGCGCTCTGGGTGGCCACGCCGGCGCGGGCGGGGCGGGTGTTCCTGGAATGCGACGGCGTGGCGAGGACGGCGCTGCTCGATGCGCTGCCAGCGGTGGGCGGGGCGCTGCCAGCGGTGGGCGGGGCGCTGCCAGCGGTGGGCGGGGCGTTGCTGGTGGCCGGCGCCGCGGCGGCGGAGGTGGCGCAGCGTCTG
>CAXSES010000537.1:0-2096 GCA_964236225.1 uncultured Acetobacteraceae bacterium | reverse complement strand
GCACGGTGATCTGGTGCAGGAACTCGTCAGCGTTGAGAAAACGCACAACGTCGCCTCGGCCAAGGCTGAGCGCGTCGGTGGAGAACCGGCGATGCTCCTGCGTGACCACCACCGTCTGGCCCGCACGGGCAAGGCCCGCCCAGGCAAGCAGCGCCGGCACGGCAAGCAGCATCGGCACGGCAAGCAGGGCCGGCAGGGTGGCGGGGCGGCGCATGCGCGGGCTCCTAGCGGGTGACGACGTCGCGGTGCATGGGCGCCAGCAGCGCCACCAGGCGGTTCTGCGTGGCCGACGCGATGCCGAGCCGCTCCATCGCACCCTGCATGTCCTCGGCCATGGCGTTGAACTGCGCGGTGCGCAGGTGCAGGCCGCGATGCGCCCTGGCCATGTCCTGGCCGCGATAGACGCAGCCGCCGCCGCTGAGCTGGCAGAGCTGGTCGACCAGCAGCCGTCCCAGCCGGCCAGTGTCGGACTCGTCGAACGTCGCCCTGATCCGATCGTCAGCCAGCCACACCCGCATCGAGGCGGTTACGATCCTGCTCAGCCCGTCCCGGCCGCCCAGGTCGTCGAACAGGCTGTCGCCCTGCCGCGCGTGGCCGCCGGCCGGCAGGAAGACAAGCAGCGCGCCAAGGGCAGCGGCCCGCAGCGTCGCCGTGCCGCGAAGCGTCGCCGTGATGCGAGGCGTGGCTGTGCTGCGAGGCATCGGGGCGCGTCTGGGCGCCGGGGCGGTGCGGGACAAGGGAGCCTCCTGGGGTCGGATCGGGGTGTCGCAGCCGGCCTGGACGGCGTCAGAAGCCGGCCTGGAGCGAGAAATAGAGGCTGTTCTGGACCCGCTGCGCGGCGATGTGCCCAAGGTCGGCGTAGGCCAGCGTCGCGGACAGGTGCTTGTCGAGGAACCAGACCGCGAACACATCGAACGCGTCGTCCTCGCGGGCGAAGCGGAGGTTGTCGGGCTTGGAGCGGAACTCTGCGCCGAACGCGAGATGCCGGCTGAGGAGGTAGGCGGCGGACAGCCCGATCTCGGGGCGGTAGCCGTCGTGGCGGTCGCCGCCGAAGCCGAGGATGCCGAACTGGTTGGCGCGCGTCAGCCGCAGCGTGGCGTCCGCCAGCACGCTCTGCGCCAGGAACAGCTTGGTGGCGGCGACGTAGAAGTCGGTGCCCTGGGCGGAGCGCGCGCCGACGGCGGCGAGCACGGCCGGCTGGTCGTTGACCTTGTGCTGCACGCCGAGCGCCACCTGCGGCAGCCACCTGTCCTGGTCGTACACCGTGTTGCCGAACACCCGCAGCTTGGCGCCGTAGATGTCCTGGGCGAAGGTGAAGCCGCGGCCCAGCCCGAGCCTCGCCCCGGTGCGCCCGGTGTCGAACCACTGCCGGGTGTAGGACAGCTCCACGCGGTCGTAGAGGCCGATCGCGATCCCGGCGGCGTCGAGCGAGAAGTCCGGCAGCTCAACGCGGGTGGCGTGGACGTTGGCGCCCACCGCGTCGCGCGTGCCGTAGCCGGTGATCATCGCCCAGGGCACCAGGCCGCCACCGCCCGCGCCCTCGATGTCGGTCACGCCCGCGGTCTGCAGCAGCTTGCCGCTCTCCGGCGCCCAGCCCTGCGCAGCGGCCGGGCAGGCTTGCAGAAGCAGAACGGCAAGAACAAACGTTGTCAGCCTGGTGGCCATTCTGGACCCGTCGAGCTTGTTGGCAACGAGAGTGGCAGGGCCTGGTGAAGGCAGTCCTAACGCCGGCGGCGAAACGCGCTGGCCGCTCGCACGAAGGCAGGGCCGATGAAATCGGTCGCGACCCTCGCCTCGGGCCTGTCGCAGGAGCGGCTGGAGCGCAGCTTCACCCGCGAGGGCGGCAGCTTCCGCATCGCCACGTCCATCCGGTCGCCGAGCCGCCCCAGGCCCGCGGCGTCCCATTCGTGCCGGCGAGCGGCCACGGCGACCGGGCGCTGCCCGCCGCCTTCCGCAACCAGCCGCGCCTGAGCAAGCCGTTCACGCGTGACGACCTCGGAAGGCAGGTGCGCCTGACATGCGGCGGGACCGGCCGCGCCAGATCCACGCTGGCACCATCCGCCTGAAGGCGTCCGGCCTCGGGGTCTGACCTGCCA
>CAXSES010000536.1:0-2098 GCA_964236225.1 uncultured Acetobacteraceae bacterium | reverse complement strand
TCAGACCGGGGGTTCGCCCTCGACCGGCTCCAGCCCCTGGGCGCGGATCAGCGCCGCCGCCTCGGCGATGACCGCGTCGAGCTGGGCAGGGTCGGTGCCCTTCGCCACCAGCGCCACGCCGTTCGCGTCGCCCCGGTGGTACGGATAGCTGCCCAGCTCCACGGAGGGGTGGCGCTCCTGCAGCGCCCCGAGCGGTGCCGCGATGGCGCCTTCCAGCAGCCCGGCGGCATGCACGGTGCGCGACGCCACCGGCACCCCGCCCGGCAGGCGCGGCTCGAGCCAGGCGAACATCGCCTGCATGATCCTTGGCACGCCGGCCATGACGTGGACGTTGCCGATGGAGAAGCCCGGCGCCACCGAGACGACGTTGTCGATCAGCGTGGCGCCGCGCGGCAGGGTGGCCATGCGCTGGCGCGCCGCGTTGAACTCGCCCGGCCTGTAGTGGCGCTCCAGCAGCGCCCAGGCCTGCGGGTGGGGCTCCCAGGGCACGCCGAACGCGGCGGCCACGCACTCGCTGGTGATGTCGTCGTGGGTCGGGCCGATGCCGCCGGTGGTGAACACGTGGTCGAACCGCGCCCGCGTCTCGTCGAGCGTGGCGACGATGGTGTCCGCGACGTCGGGGATCACCCGGACCTCGCGCAGCGGCATGCCGATCCCGCCCAGGCGCTGCGCCAGGAAGCGGATGTTGGCGTCCTGGGTGCGGCCGGACAGCACCTCGTTGCCGATGACCAGCAGGCAGGCGGTGGGGTTCATGGACGGCTCCGGACGGGAGGAAGGAAGCAAGGTTGGGCTCTGCCCAAACCCGCAAAGGGTCCGAGGACCCTTTGATCCCACGATTTAGGGAAGGCGATCCAAGGGCCCAGCCCTTGGCGGGGTCCCCGCCTTCAAGCATGGGGGGCAGAGCCCCTGGCCTTGCTTCCTTCGCCCCGGGTCACAGCAGGTCGCGCAGCAGCGGGACGAGCGGCTTGTCGGCGGGCGGCATGTCGTATCCGGCGAGCCGGTCGGCGCGCACCCACGCCATCGCCTGGCCCTCCCTGGCCTGCACGAAACCCTTCCAGCGACGGCAGACGTAGAGCGGCATCAGCAGGTGGAAGCGCGTGTAGTCGTGGCTGGCGAAGGCGAACGGCGCCAGGCAGGCCTGCGCCACGTCGATGCCAAGCTCCTCGCGCAGCTCGCGGATCAGGCAGGCCTCCGGGGTCTCGCCGAGCTCCAGCTTGCCGCCCGGGAACTCCCACAGCCCCGCCATGGAACGGCCCTCCGGGCGGCGGGTCAGCAGCACGCGGCTGTCGCTGTCGATCAGGGCGCAGGCGGCGACCAGGAGCAGCGTCGTCCCGCCCTGCGGCGCGGCGGCGGGGCTGGCCACCGCCGGCTCCGCCCCGAACAGGTCGTCGCGCGTGGCGGCGAAGCGGGTCACTGCGTGGGTGCCGCCGCGCGCCAGGAACGGCTCGCGCCCCTCGCCGGCCGGCCGGAAGCCGATGCGGCGCAGCACGGCGGCCGAGGCCGCGTTGTCGGCGGCGGCCTGGGCCTCGATGCGGTCGAGATCGAGGTTGGCGAGCGCCCAGCGCGAGAGCCGGCCCGCCGCCTCCGTGGCGACGCCGTGGCCCCAGAACCTGCGCCCGACCCAGTAGCCGAGGTGGCCCACGCGACGCTGCGCGTCCAGGCGCAGGCCGACGCAGCCGATCAGCAGCTCGTGTCCCTCCTCCTGCCCGGTGATCGCCAGGTGGTAGGCCCGACCGCTGGCCAGCTCCTCGGCGGCGCGCACGATCCACTCGTCGGCGACCGCTTTCGGGTAGGGGAAGGGCAGGCGCGACAGCATGCGCACCACCGCCCAGTCGTTCACCAGTCGGAAGATCGCCTCCGCGTCGGCCGCGACCGGGGGGCGCAGGCGGAGCCGCTCCGTGGTCAGCGGCGTGAAGGCGGCCGCGGCGCCGTGCGCCTGCGGCGCCGTCCGCGCCGGTTCCGTGGCATGGCCCTGCCCGGCCGGCCCGTCCACCACCGTCAGGAGCCCTGGACGGGGCGCGGGCGCAACGCGGGGCGCGCGGGTGGCGGGGCGGAGGCTTCGGCGATGCGCGTTCTCCTGTGATGCCGGCGGCCTTTA
>CAXSES010000535.1:0-2102 GCA_964236225.1 uncultured Acetobacteraceae bacterium | reverse complement strand
ACAGGTCAATGCATCCAGCCGCTGGCATAATACCAGCGGCTCCTTGCAGTGACCCATTTCGCAAGACGTATCACGCTGGAAACCCTCACGACGGCAGGAACAGAAAGCAGCCGACGCACGAGGCCGTTGATGCAGGTCAAATGCCGGCTCCGGTATGGCGTCGGGCGCCTAGGCTGCCGCCGGCATGATCTTTGCTGCTTTCGCAAACAGCCCGATGTTGGCGTCCCCCCAGACTTTCAGCGCCACAAGCACCGGCTCCATGCTGCGGCCCAGTGGTGACAGGCTGTACTCCACCTTGGGCGGCACCTCGGCATAAACCTGGCGAACGATCAGCCCGTCCGCCTCCAGCTCGCGCAACTGGTTGGTCAGCATGCGCTGCGTGACGCCCGGCACGCGGCGGCGAATCTCGTTAAAGCGCAGGGTGCCGCGCAGGAGCTGGAACAGGATCACGCACTTCCACTTGCCGTCGATGAGGCTGATCGCCGCCTCGACCGAGCAGCCGGGGCTGCAATCGAGACGGGTGTGGCGGGCCTGAGCCATCACGGTATCCTTTCGTGCACTACAAGCGTTGCTTGTGCCTACTCCCGACACAGGCAGGTAGTCATTACCTCCCGACCGTGCAACAGCGAGGTGGAATCATGCGTGCCATCGGATACCAGCAACCCGGCGAGGTCAGCCGCGCCGACGCCCTGGTGGACATCGAGCTTCCGACGCCCATGCCCACCGGCCGGGACATCCTGGTCGAGGTCCGGGCCGTGTCGGTCAACCCGGTGGACACCAGGGTGCGGCAGGGCAACACGCCCGACCCCGGCGCCTAGAAGGTGCTCGGCTGGGACGCGGCCGGCGTCGTCACCGCCATCGGGCCGGAGGCGACCCTGTTCCGTCCCGGCGACGAGGTGTTCTACGCCGGTGCCATCAACCGGCCCGGCGCCAACAGCGAATACCACCTGGTGGACGAGCGCATCGTCGGCCCGAAGCCGCGCGGCCTGGGCTGGGCGGAGGCCGCCGCCCTGCCGCTCACGTCCATCACGGCGTGGGAGGCGATGTTCGACCGGCTGGATGTCCGCAGGCCCGTGCCGGGCGCGGCACCGGCCATCCTCGTCATCGGCGGTGCCGGCGGAGTCGGCTCCATCGCCATCCAGTTGGCGCGGACGCTGACGGACCTGACCGTCATCGCCACGGCGTCGCGCCCAGAGACCGCGGACTGGGTGCGGCAGATGGGCGCGCACCATGTCGTGGACCACGGCAAGCCCTTGGCGGAGGAGGTCGCGGCGCTTGGCATCGGCGCCCCGGCCTTCGTGTTCTCGACGACGCAGACCCTCCGCCACCTGGACGGGATCGCCGAGCTGATCGCCCCGCAGGGACGGTTCGCGCTGATCGACGATCCCGTCACGCTCAACGTCAACGTGTTCAAGCGCAAGTCCGTCTCGATCCACCTGGAGCTGATGTACACCCGGTCGATCTACGGCACGCCCGACATGGACCAGCAGGGCAGGCTGCTGGCCGAGGTCGCACGCCTGGCCGAGGCCGGCACGCTGCGGACGACGATGACGGAGCGGGTGGCGGGCATCAACGCCGCGAACCTGCGGCGCGCCCATGCCCAGGTCGAGAGCGGCACCACGCGGGGAAAGATCGTGCTGGAAGGCTTCAACGCCCCATCCACCACCGGTGAGGGAGTTCCGGCATGACCAGCACGACACAGCCCGCACGTTCGTTCGCCACGGCATCCGTCACCCGCGACGCCGCAGCCGCACTGGTGGCCGCAGCACGCGCGACGGCGGACGAGCTTGGCATCGAGATTGCCGTCGCAGTCACCGACGTCGGCGGCCACCTGACCGCGTTCGAGCGCATGGACGGCGCGCCGTTCCTGACCGGCGAGGTCGCGATCAACAAGGCCTGGACCGCGGCGTCCTACGGCGTTGCGACCCATGACTGGAACCGCTACATCGCCGACCCCAAGGTCGCGCCGCTGGCGAACGTGCCGCGGCTGATGCCGGTCGGCGGCGGCAACCCGATCAGGGGCGGCGGCAAGCTCGTCGGTGGCATCGGCGTGTCCGGCGGCAACGCCCAACAGGACCAGGACATCGCGGAAGCGGCCCTCA
>CAXSES010000534.1:0-2115 GCA_964236225.1 uncultured Acetobacteraceae bacterium | reverse complement strand
CACGGCGGCGGCGGCCGACGAGATGCGGCGACGCCTGGGGCTGTAGGCGGACAGCGGTGCTCTACGCCATCATGGAGGACCCTGATGCGCGCATTCATGGCGCAGATGATGATGCGTGGCCCGCGTGCCGCAGAAGCGGGAGCCGTTGCTGTCGCGGCCCTCCTGGCATTCGGCGTTACGAACGGCCTGTCGCAGCCAAGAAGTGACGTTCGCATCTCAGTGACCCCGCCACTGGGGGACGGTCATGTAATAAAGAAAGGGGGAGATAATCGCGGCCTCGCCCAAGGCGAAAAGCCAGAAGCCGAGTTTCTCCAGGACTTCAGACTGTCCGTCCTTGAACATTACATGGATGCCGACTACGAAAACGAGAAATCTCCCAAGCAGAGGGTAGATTGGCCAGCTTGGATTCAGGCCGGCACGGCGCTCGCGACAACCCTCTTCACACTCGGATTGCTCGGCGTCGGTCGAAGACAAGCGAAGATCGCTGACCGGCAGGCGCAGATCGCCCAGCGGCAACTCGACGCGGCGCGCATCGCCGAGATTCGCGCCCACCGACCGCGGCTGTACGTCCGAAACATCGTCATGCAGAAGCTGCCCACCACGAGCGATGCCGCGTCCGTCAGCGTGGTTATCGCGAACCGGGGAAGCGAACAGGCAGTCGGAATAGAGGCGACGTGCGCAGTGCTGTTCTACATGAACGCCTTGCCGCTCGATTATGGGTTCGAGCCCCACCAGGTCCTTCGCCTGGAATCGAACAGCATCGCTGGTGGCAACAGCACGCTTGCCTGGGTGGACGGCGGCAAACCGCTTCACAGCGAGCCAATCAAGATCGCTGGCTTCTTTGCCTGGCGCGCCTACTGCCTGGGCAAGATCAGCTATCACGACGAGACCGGCACGCGGCACGTCACAGGCTTCGCGCGCGTCTACGAGCGGCGAGACGGCAATCCCCGGTTCTACACCCTGGACGAGCCCAGCTACGAGTACGAGGAGTGAGGGCGCCATCACGCCGTCCTCGCCCCCGCTGCGACGCCGCGCAGTTCGACCGAGCAGGCGTGCTGCTGTGGATGGCCGCGAAGCTATCAAAAAGGCCAGAGGCTCGGCCTTCATGCCTGCGAGCCCCCCCTGCTCAAGGCTCGCCTTGAGAATCCTTCCGAAAGCAAGCATCCCACTTCCTCCGCGCTCTCCCGGGCGCCCCCAACGGAGGCCGGGTCCAGGGGCGGCTCGCCCTTGGCGGGTCCGGGCAGAGCCCGGCCTTGCTTCCTGCCCTGTCCCTGCCTGCGAGGCCCGCCATGCTCGACATCCAGACCTTCGACGCCCGCCAGGGCGGCAACGTGCTCTACAAGGCGCTCGCCCATCCCCTCGCCGCCGAGGCGATCGCGACGCTCGCCGCGCGCCTGCGCGCCGCCGGCCCGCTCGCAGTGTACGATCCTGACGGCACCGCCGACGCCCTGTTCGCGCTCCACCCGCAGATGCCGGCCGCCGAGGAGTCCTACGTCCACGACGTCGCCCGCCTGGGCGCGCGCACCGCGGGCGTTGCCGCCGCCGCGCTCACCGACCTGGGGCGCTCCTGCGCCGCGACGCTGCTGGTCGCCACGTTCAACGCGGCGCGCATCGTGGAGCGCATCCGTCCGCTGCTGCCGCCTGGCATGGCGGTGGCCACGCTGGACGAGGCGCGCATCCCGGCGGAGATGCTGACCGCGCGCGCCTACCTCGACCGGCTGAACTTCGCGACCAACCATGCCTTCTTCCGCGACGCCGCCGGGCTGTCCACGCGGCTGGTCACGGCGAACTACTGGGCGGGCTACGGCGCGGCCTCGGTGCGGCTGTGGCTGCGGCTGTTCGACGGCGAGGGCCGCGTGCTCGCCACCTGGGAGCAGGCGGTGCCAGGCCATGCCGGCGGACTCAGCATCGACAGCGCCGAGGTGCGCGCGCGCTTCGCCCTGCCGGAGTTCGCGGGCCAGTTGTTCATCCACGCGATCGGCGTCGCCGGCCACGACGTGGTGAAATACGCGGTGGACACCTATGGCTCCAGTGCGGGCGGCTCCAGTGCGGGCGGCTCGGGCAACGAGGCCAGCCTGTCGTGCACCCACGACGCCAACGCCTGGCCGTCGGACC
>CAXSES010000533.1:0-2117 GCA_964236225.1 uncultured Acetobacteraceae bacterium | reverse complement strand
CGCCACCGCCGGGCCGGCCGGCCGCGACGCGAACAGGTCGCCGTTGCGCGCCATCTCAGTGCCCGCCGCCCACCGCCCCCTCCTGCAGCACGAACACCCGCGAGCAGTAAGGGCAGAACGTCTGCTCGTGCACGATGCGCAGCCACACGCGCGGGTGCCCCAGCGGGCCGACGCCTCCGTCGCAGGCCACGATGCGACTGTCCACGACGAACTGCTCGGTGGTGCCGACATCGGGGGTTGGGCTGGAATCGCCGAACGCCATGGGCCGCTCTTTCTCGGTGGGGGGGAGGACTCTGGTCGGGGGAACGCCGCGATGATACGCCTGGACGCCGTGCTGACAACTCCGCCCCGACCGCCGACGCCGGGCCTCGCCGCCGCCCCGAGCCTCGCCGCCGCCCTGGGCCTCGCCGCCGCCCTGGCGCTCGCCGGATGCGCGGGCGGCCCCGACCCCGCCGCAGCCACGCTGACGTCCGCCGCGCCCGTGTCCGCCACGCCCGTGTCCGCCACGCTGGCGTCCGCCGCGCCCGCCGGCCGCGTCGGGTTCCCGCCGCCCGACCTGGTCCTGACCATGGCCGATGGCACCGTGCTGCCCGCCCGCGTCTGGCTGCCCCCGCCCGGCACCGCCACGCGCCGGGCGATCCTGGCGCTGCACGGCCTCAACGACAGCCGCGACGCCTGGGCGCTGCCCGCGCCCGTGCTCGCCGCCGCGGGCTTCGCCGTCGTCGCCCCCGACCAGCGCGGCTTCGGCGCCACCGCCAGCCGCGGCCGCTGGCCGGGCGCCGACGCGCTGGTGGCCGACGCCCGCATCGCCGCGCGCGCCGTGCGCGCCCGCTTCCCCGGCGTGCCGCTCACCGTGATGGGCGAGAGCATGGGCGGCGCCGTGGCGCTGCTGCTCGCCGCCACCCCCGGGCCCGCCCCTGGCGCCCCTCATCCCACCCCGCCCGGCAACGCCGCCCCCGCCGACGCCCAGGCCGGTGCCCCGCCCGCCGATATCCCGCCCGCCGGTGCCCCAGGTGACGCCTCCGACAACGCCCCAGATGACGCCCCAGATGACGCCGTGGACAGCACCGTGCTCCTGGCCCCGGCGGTGTGGGACCGCGCGCAAATCGGCCCAGTGCTCACCGCGAGCCTGTGGGCCGCCGCCACCCTCGCCCCCGCCCACGAGGTCACCGGCCGCGAGCTGCCGCTGCGCGTCGCCGCCAGCGACAACCGCGACGCCCTGCTCGCCCTGATCCGCGACCCGCTCACCCTGCGCGCCACCCGCCTCGACGTGCTGGCCGGCCTGGTCGGCCTCATGGACCGCGCCGCCGCCGCCGCCCCGCGCGTGCGCGGCCCCGTGCTGATCCTGGACGGCGGCCGCGACCAGCTCGTGCCGCCCGCCGCCACCGCCGCCACCTGGGCCAGGCTGCCCGCCTCGGCGCGTCGCGGCTTCTACCCCGCGGGCTTCCACCTGCTGCTGCGCGACCGCGACCGCGCGCTGCCCACCGCCGACATCCTCGCCTGGCTCGACCGCCCGCAGGCCTGGCTGCCCTCCGGCGCCGACGCCGCCGCCGCCGCCTGGACCGCAGGGCACGCCTGGACGGCTGAGCCCGCCGCCTGGCTCCCGGCCGGGCTCGACACGCTGGCGGGCGCCGACCCGAAATCCTGAGTCCTGTCAGGGCCAGACGGCAAGCCAGGCAAGGCTGGGCTCTGCCCAGACCCGCCAAAGGCCAAGGCCTCTGGACACCGATTTACTTAGAGCACGTTCGCTTCTGATTGAAACGGAATGAGCTTCCGGTGTGGCGATTTTTCTGGAGCAACTACCTGACCGCAGCCAGGTATGTTGCTCTAACTTGACCCCAACGTGCTCTAAGAAATGGATTCCGGAGGCGAGCCTTTGGCGCGGCTTGAGGCCCATGCCTGAAGGCTGGGCCTCACCCCTGCCTCCGGCCCACGCCCCGCGTGCCGCCACGACGCGGCACTGGCGCGGTCCCGCGGATCGCGCTAAGGCATGGCGCCACGGACCCGTAGCTCAGCTGGATAGAGCGCTGCCCTCCGAAGGCAGAGGTCGCACGTTCGAATCGTGTCGGGTCCGCCACCTCCCGCAACCCGGCCAGCCCGTGAGTTCCGCCGTGAAG
>CAXSES010000532.1:0-2121 GCA_964236225.1 uncultured Acetobacteraceae bacterium | reverse complement strand
TTGTAGAGCACGGAGTAGCCCTCCCGGCAGGCCTTGTGGCCGAGCGCGCAGGCAAGCCAGCTCTTGCCCACCCCGGTCGGCCCGCCGATCACCACATGGGCGTGCTCGCGGATCCAGCCGCAGCTCGCGAGCTTGAGGAACAGTGCGCGGTCGAGGCCGCGCGAGGTGCGGAAGTCCGTGTCCTCGATCACGGCGGCCTGACGCAGCTTGGCCTCGCGCAGGCGCCGGGCCAGCCGCTTGTTCTCCCGGCTGGTCGCCTCGCGGTCGACCAGCAGGCCGAGCCAGTCCTCGCGGGACAGTTCGGCCGCCTCGGCCATGCTCTGCAGCTCGAGGAATGCTTCGGCCATGGCGCTCAGGCCGAGTCCGCGCAGGCGCTCGGCCGTGGGATGGATCAGCATCGGATCGCCTTTCAATGATAGTAGCCAGGGCCACGGATGTTCTCGTGCGGCAGCGTCGCCGGATCGGTGTCGGCCGGAGGGCGGCCCTGCCGGGCTTTCACCAGCGCCGCCACCGAGCTGTAGGAGCGCGTGCCGATGGCCAGTGCCCGGGCGCAGGCGGCGTCGACCTGCTCGGCGCCGTGGCGCCCTACCAGGCCGAGGATGCCGATGCAGGACCGGAACCCCTGCTCCGGGTGCGGCCGCGTGCGCAGGATCACCGCCACCAGCGCTGCCGTGTCGTCGCCCACCCTGGCTGCCTCGCGCTGGATGCGCTCGTGCGTCCAGTCGCGGTAGCGGCGGTGCGCGCTCGGCATGTGCTCGTCCACCGTGCTCGGACGCTCCCGGCGCAGACTGCGCAGGTGGCTCGCCACCCGCTTGCCGCGATGGAACAGCTCGACCGTGCCGGCGGTGATCCTGGCCTCGACCTCCTGTCGCACCAGCGGGTGGGGCACGGAGTAGAAGTGGCGGTCGATCTCGACGTGGTAGTCCAGGCCGACCCGGCAGCGCCGCCATTGCGCATACTCGTAGGGCGTCGCCGGCAGCGGCAGCAGGGCGCATTGGTCGAACTGCTCGAACAGGGCCCGTCGCGTCGTGCCCAGGCCGCGCATGACGCGGTCGTTCAACGGGTCGAGCAGCACGCGGATTGCCACGTTGAGTTCGGACAGGGAGAAGAACCGTTGGTGTCGCAGCCGAGCCAGGATCCAGCGCTGGACGATCTGGACACCAACCTCGACCTTGGCCTTGTCACGCGGCTTGTAGGGTCGGGCCGGCAGGATCGCCGTGCCGTAATGCGCCGCCATCTCGGCATAGGTCCGGTTCACCGCCGGCTCGTGGAAGCTGGCGCGGGTGACCCCGGCCTTGAGATTGTCGCTGACCAGCAGTTGCGTCACGCCGCCGAAGTAGGCGAAGGCACCGACATGGCAGCCGATCCAGTCCGGCAGCGCCTGACTCCAGACAGCGCAGGCGTAGGTGAAGCTCGACGCCCCGAGCACGGCCACGAAGATCTCCGCCTGCCGCTCCTCCCCGCTGGCCCCCTCCACCACGCCCACCGTGCTGCCGGCGAAGTCGACGAACATTCGCTCGCCCGCCCGGTGCACCTGCCGCAGCGTCGGTTTCAGCCGCCCCGCCCAGGCGCGATACAGGTCGCAGAACCAAGAGTAGCCGAACCCCTCCGGTGCGGCGGCACGATACTCCTCCCACACCAGCGCCAGGGTCACGTTGGGACGGCGCAGCTCCCGATGTACCCAGGCCCAGTCCGGCATCGGCCGCTGCTCCGAGGGCAACGCCGGCGGCGGCGGGAACAGCCCTGCCTCCAGTTGCTCGTCATCCAGGTCCGCCGGAAGCGGCCAGACCAGACCGGCACGCCGGAACCGGTCCAGATACTCGCATACCGCCGCTTGGCTTACGCCCAGGCTGCGGGCAATGGCGCGCTGGGACAGGCCGTTGCCCAGCCGCAGCCGCAGAACGTCTCGTATCTTGCGCATTGGCACTCTCTCGCCCGGCATCTCGCCCCCTGCTCTTGGCAAAAGGCGAGACTACCTGTGGTTGAAGACTGCCAGCCCTGTCGGCCTCGTGGTCGCTACCCCACCGGTGATCGCGATCACCGGAAAAAGTGATCGCGATCCCATGGACCAGATGATCGCGATCAAACGGAATCAGTGATCGCGATCCACCGGATTACGCA
>CAXSES010000531.1:0-2130 GCA_964236225.1 uncultured Acetobacteraceae bacterium | reverse complement strand
GGCTTCCTCGACCTCACCGCCGGCCAGGCGCAGAACCGCTTCTTCAACGAGCTGGAGGAGTGGCTCGCCGGCCTCACCCGCCTGTCCTCCGGCGTGCTCGGCGGCGACGGCGAGGGCTCCGTGCCCGCCTACGTCCAGGCGCTGCTGGAGACCACCGCCGAGAACATGGAGAACCTCCAGCGCATCCTCGCCCGTGGCGAGGAAGGCCGCGCCCAGTCCAGCGCCGCCGTGCTCTCGCTGACCGAGCGTCTCGGCCAGCTCGCCGACTCCAACCGCGCCAACCAGCAGCTCATGCTCCGCGTCGCCGAAGGCCAGGCCGGCCTCGCGCCCGTGCTGCAACGTCTTTCGGAAAGCCGGCCCGAGGGCGACGGCGCGGCCCGCACCCACCTGCGCAACATCGACGTCGCCCTCGGGCGCCTGATCTCGGAGTCCGAGCAGGGCCGCACCCAGTCCACCGCCGAGCTGCGCAGCGACATCCGCATCCTGACACGCACCATCGCCGCGGCCGTCGCGGCGGAGGGCGCGCCGTGAGAAAGAAAGGCCAGGGCTCTGCCCCATGTCCTGGAAGCGGGGACCCGCTGGGGGCAGCGCCCCCAGACCCGCACAACTCAAGCCAAGCGGCACACCACGAGGCGTTGTGCCTGAACCCAAACACCAGGTTTCCAAAGGCTTCGCCTTTGGCGGGGTCCAGGGGCAGAGCCCCTGGCCTTCCTTTCCCCGCTTTCCCATGCCCCTGAGCAACCGCCGCCGCGGCGGCGCCAACAACGGCCTCGACGCCTGGCCCGGCTACGTGGATGCGCTGTCCACGCTGCTCATGGTCATCATCTTCGTGCTGCTGGTGTTCGTGCTTGGCCAGGCGTTCCTGTCTGTGGCGCTGACCGGCAAGGACCGCGCGCTGGACCAGCTCGGCCACCGGGTCGCCGAGCTGTCCGACATGCTTTCCCTCGAACGCGGCCGCACCCACGACCTGGAGCGCACCAGCGCCACGCTGGGCAGCGACCTCGCCGCCACCCGCGACGCGCAGGCCGTCCTCTCCGCTCAGCTCGCCGCCAGCCAGGCGCAGCAGGTGCGCCAGGCCGCGGACCGCGATGCCCTCGCCGCAGAGCGCGACCGCCTGGCCGCCGGCCTGTCCGACGCCCAGTCGCAGGCCAGCGCCGCGACAGCCCGCGCGGCGCAGCTCCAGGCCAGCCTCGACGAGGCCGCCACCCGCGGCGGCTCGCTCGCGCAGCAGGGCACCACCGCCGCCCAGCTCGCCGACGCGCAGGCCCAGCTCGCCGCCGCCCGCGCCGAGCTCGGCAGCACAGTGGCGACCAGCCGCGACACGCTGCAGCAGAGGCTGGCCGACCTCGCCAGGCTGCGCGAGCAGGCCAGCGCGCTGACCGCCCTGCGCGACGAGCTGGAGCACCAGGTCGGCGACGCCGCCGCGCGCTCCACCACCGCCGACCAGCAGCGCGCCGCCGCCCTCGCCCAGCTCGCGGACGAGCGGAGATACTCCGACGGCGCCCGCGCCCAGATTGCCCTGCTTAACCACCAGCTCGACCAGCTCCGCACCCAGATGCAGCAGACCGCCGCGGCCCTCGACCTGCAGATCGCGCAGGGCCGCGACAAGGACGCCCAGATCGCCGCCCTCGGCCAGAAGCTGAACCTCGCCCTCGCCTCAAAGGTCGAGGAGCTGCAACGCTACCGCAGCGAGTTCTTCGGCCGCCTGCGCAGCGTGCTCGCCGACCGCCCCGGCATCCAGATCGTCGGCGACCGCTTCGTGTTCCAGAGCGAGGTGCTGTTCCCCGGCGGCAGCGCCACCCTCTCCTCCGCCGGCGAGGAGCAGGTCCACGCGCTCGCCGCCACGCTGAAATCCATCATCCCCGAGATCCCCGCCGACATCGCCTGGCTGCTGCGCGTCGACGGCCATGCCGACCACGACCCGATCACCGGCGGCCCGTTCGCCAGCAACTGGGAGCTGTCCAGCCAGCGCGCCATCACCGTGGTCAAGCTGCTGATCGCGAGCGCCATCCCCGCGGAGCACCTGGCCGCCACCGGCTTCGCCGACTTCCAACCGCTCGACGTGGGCAACACCCAGGACGCCTACGCCCGCAACCGCCGCATCGAGCTCAGGTTCACCGACCGCTGAGC
>CAXSES010000530.1:0-2138 GCA_964236225.1 uncultured Acetobacteraceae bacterium | reverse complement strand
CCTGGTGGAGCCCAACATCAAGGAGGGCCGCGGCGGCCTGCGCGACCTGCAGACGCTCTACTGGATGATGCGCTACGTGCTCGGCCCGGCGGTCGAGCGGCTCGACCACCCGGAATCCGTGGCTTGCGGGCTGCTGAACCTGCGCGAGGTGGCGCAGGCGCGCCGCGCCTGGGATTTCCTGTGGAGCGTGCGCTTCCACCTGCACTACGTCTCCGGGCGCGCGGAGGAGCGGCTGACCTTCGACCTGCAGCCGGTCGTCGGCGCGCGGATCGGCTACACGCGCCACGGCCGCCAGGACGGGGTGGAGCGCTTCATGCGCCACTACTTCCTCACCGCGCGCGAGGTGAACCGCCTGACCCTGGTGCTGGAGCCGGCCATCCTGCGCCAGGCGCTCGGGCCGCCGGCGCTGGCCGCGGAGGCCGACCCGGCGCTGCGCGCGCAGGGGTTCGGCATGGCCGACGGCAAGCTGGTGCTGGCGCCCGGGCACAATTTCCGCGAGGACCCGCTGGCGCTGCTGCGGGTGCTGGAGGTGGCGCGCGAGTACCAAGTGGCGCTGCACCCGCTCACGCTGCGCGCGCTGATCCGCGACGAGCGCTGCGCGGTGGCGCTGCGCGGCGACCCGGCGGCGTCTGAGGTGTTTCTCGACCTGCTGTGCGGGCGCGACGCCGCGCACAACCGGGCCGACGGCGCGCAGTGGATGCGCATCCTCAACGAGACAGGGCTGCTCGGGCGCTACCTGCCGGACTGGGCGCGGATCGTCGGCCAGATGCAGTTCGACACCTACCACGTGTTCACCGTGGACGAGCACACGATCGAGGCGATCGCCGTGGTCAACCGCCTCGAGCGCAACGAGCTGTCCGACGTGCTGCCGGTGGCCACGGGGATCGTGGAGGACCTGCAGTCCCGCCGCGCCCTCTATGTCGCGACCCTGCTGCACGACATCGCCAAGGGGCGCGGCGGCGACCATTCCGAGCTGGGCGCGGAGCTGGCGCTGGAGATCGGGCCGCAGCTCGGGCTGTCGGCGGAGGAGACGGAGACGATCTCCTGGCTGGTGCTGCACCACCTGCTGCTCAGCCAGACCGCGTTCCGGCGCGACATCGACGACCCCAAGACCATCCTCGACCTCGCCGACACCATCCAGTCGCCCGAGCGGCTCAAGCTGCTGCTGGTGCTCACGGTCGCCGACATGCGCGCGGTCAGCCCCAGGGTGTGGAACGGCTGGAAGGCGACGCTGCTGCGCGAGCTGTACGGCCGGGTGGCGGAGGTGCTCGCGGGCGGCCTGGCCACCACCGAGCGCGACGTGCGCGTGGCGCGCTCCAGGGAGGCGTGCGGCGAGAACCTGGCCGCCGCCGGCTGGGGCCGCGCGGACCGCGACGCCTTCCTGGCCCTGGGCTATGGCGGCTACTGGCTGTCGTTCGACCCGGAGACGCATGTGCGCCACGCCCACCTGGTGCGCGACGCCGAGGCGCGCGGCGCGCCGCTGCTGGTGGAGACCCTGGCCCTGCCGGCGCGCGCGGTGACGGAGGTCACGGTGTACGTGACCGACCATGCCGGGCTGGTGAGCCGGATCGCGGGCGCGCTGGCGGTGGCCGGCGCCTCGATCGTGGACGCGCGGGTGCACACGCTGACCAACGGCCGCGCGCTGGACACGTTCTGGATCCAGGACGCGGCCGGCGGCGCGTTCGACGCGCCGCACCGGCTGGCCAGGCTGTCCGTGCTGATCGAGCAGGCGCTGGCCGGCGAGCTGTCGATGGACGCGGCGATCCTCAAGGCGGGGCGCGCGTTGATGGGCAGCCGGATGCGCGCGATCCACGTGCCGCCGCGCGTCGTGGTCGACAACCGGGCGTCGAACACGCACACGGTCGTCGAGGTCAACGGGCGCGACCGGCCGGGGCTGATGCACGACGTCACCGCCGCGATCAGCGAGCAGGGGGTGCAGATCGCCTCGGCGCACGTCACCACCTACGGGGTGCGGGCGGTGGACGTGTTCTACGTCAAGGACGTGTTCGGGCTGAAGATCGAGAACGAGCGCAAGCTCGCCTTGCTGCGCGAGGCGCTGCTGCGGGCGCTGACGGCGCCTGACGCGGCGGGGCCGCTGCCGGCGGCGCCGGCGCGCAGGCGGCGGGACGCGGCGTAGG
>CAXSES010000529.1:0-2164 GCA_964236225.1 uncultured Acetobacteraceae bacterium | reverse complement strand
TCCGCAGTGAAGCAAGGCTGGGCTCTGCCCAGACCCGCCAGGGGGGAGGCCCCCCCTGGACCCGGCGCCCTTTAAGGGAAGGCGGTCCAGGGGGCCTCCCCTGGCGGAGTTTGAGGCCCAGTGCTTGAAAGCGGGGCCTCAACCTTGCCTGCCAGCCGCCTCGAACGGCCGCCGGCATCGTGGGCAGGGATGCCGGGCGCCCGGCCCGCTCGCAGCCGGCCCGGTTCCTCGACCATTCCGCTTGCGCACGGCCTCGCCTCGGGACTATGCGCCGGCCATGACAGACATCGTCCCGATCCGGCGCGCCCTGCTCTCGGTTTCCGACAAGACCGGCCTCGCGGCGCTGGCCCGCGTCCTGGCCGCGACGGGCGTGGAGCTGCTCTCGACCGGCGGCACCGCGCGCGCGCTGCGCGAGGCCGGCTTCCCCGTGACGGAGGTGTCCGACTACACCGGCGTGCCGGAGATGCTCGACGGGCGGGTGAAGACGCTGGTGCCGCAGATACACGGCGGCATCCTCGCGCGTCGCGACAACCCCGCGCATCTGGCCCAACTGGTCGAGCATGGCATCGCGCCGATCGACCTGGTCGTGGCCAACCTCTACCCGTTCGAGGCGAGCGTGGCCTCGGGCGCCGGCTTCGACGCCTGCGTGGAGCAGATCGACATCGGCGGTCCGGCGCTGATCCGCGCCGCGGCGAAGAACCACGCCCACGTCCTGGTGCTCACTGAACCGGCCCAGTACGCGGCGCTGATCGAGGCGCTCGGCCACGGTCCAGCGCCCGCGTCCACGCTCGGCGACGCATCCCAGGCCGCCGGCGCACCCCAGGTTGCCGACGCATCCCAGGTTGCCGGCGACACGCCCGGGTCCGCGCCCGGCGGCACGAGCCTTGCCCTGCGTCGCGAGATGGCGGCGCACGCCTATGCCCGGACCGCCGCCTACGATGCCGCCATCGCCGCCTGGTTCGCGCAACAGGCCGGCACCCTGTTCCCCCGCCGCCTGACGGTCGCGGCGACGCTGGTTCAGCCGATGCGCTATGGCGAGAACCCCCACCAGCAGGCGGCCTTCTACAGCCTGGACGGCGCGACGCCGGCCCGCCCTGGCGTCGCCACGGCGCGCCAGGCGCAGGGCAAGGCGCTCAGCTACAACAACCTGAACGACACCGACGCCGCCTTCGAGTGCGTCGCCGAGTTCGACGGCCCCGCCGTGGTCATCGTCAAGCACGCGAACCCGTGCGGCGCGGCGGTCGCGGCCAGCCTGCCGCAGGCGTGGGACCTCGCCCTGCGCTGCGACCCGGCCTCGGCGTTCGGCGGCGTCGTGGCGCTCAACCGCACGCTCGACGAGGACACTGCGGCGCGCATCGCCACGATCTTCACCGAGGTGATCGTGGCGCCCGACGCCAGCGAGGCCGCGCTGGCGGTGCTGTCGCGCAAGACCGCGCTGCGCCTGCTGCTGACCGGCGCCATGCCGGACCCGGCCGCGCAGGCTCCCGGAATCGCCGGCCTGATGCTGCGCAGCCTGGCGGGCGGCCTGCTGGCGCAGACGCGCGACGCCGGCCGCGTGGACGCCTCGGCGCTGCGCGTCGTGACGCGGCGGGTGCCGGACGCGGCGGAGCTGGCGGACCTGCTGTTCGCGTTCCGGGTCTGCAAGCACGTCAAGTCCAACGCCATCGTCTGCGCGCGCGGCGGCGCCACGGTGGGCATCGGCGCCGGCCAGATGAGCCGCGTCGACTCGGCGCGGGTCGCGGTCCTGAAGGGCGAGGCGGCGGCGCGGGCGGCCGGCTTGCCGGAGCGGCTGACGCAGGGCTGCGTGGTGGCGTCGGACGCGTTCTTCCCGTTCGCCGACGGGCTGCAGGCCGCGATCGACGCGGGTGCCACCGCGGTGATCCAGCCGGGCGGCTCGGTGCGCGACGCGGAGGTGATCGCGGCCGCGGACGCGGCGGGGCTGGCGATGGTGTTCACGGGGATGCGGCACTTCCGGCACTGAGGCGGGGACGCGAGGAAGGCAAGGCTGGGCTCCCCCTCCGCTGCCCATTCCAACGGCCCAAGAGGCCGTCGGAACCTTTGGGCAGCTCCGCCCAGACCCGCCAGGGGGGAAGCCCCCCCTGGACCCGCTTTACTTAAGAAAGGCCGGTCCAGGGCGGCTCGCCCTGGCGGGGTCCAGGGGCAG
>CAXSES010000528.1:0-2179 GCA_964236225.1 uncultured Acetobacteraceae bacterium | reverse complement strand
GCCTTTGGCGGGGTCCCCGCTTTCAGGCATGGGGGCAGAGCCCCTGGCCTTGCTTTCCTGACAGGTCGGAACTTGAGGCCGTTGGCATGACAGGCCGATGTCGGGGACCGTCGACACGGGTTGCGCGCGGGAGGGGGGTCGCCTCCTCTCCCGGCTCGCGCGGCGCATCCCCGGCTTGGCGCACCGCCGCTCACGGTCTAGACATCGCGCCGATGCGGGGCGTGTGCCGCCCCGGGACAAAGGGCCGCCATGACATCCTCGCCGATCCGCTCCGCCCTGCTGGCCAGCCTGCTCGGGCTGGCGGCCTGCGGCGGCAGCGCCCCCGCCCAGCCCGCGGCCGGCGGCGAACACGCCGCCTACCGCGCCAGGGACGACGCGCCAGGCAAGGCCGCCGCGAGCGGCGCCACGGGCGGCATCAGCAGGACAGGGCGCCCGGAGGCCGAGCAGGGCAGCGGCATGGGCGTGAACGCCTACCTGTGGCGAGGCGCGCTCGACACGCTGGGGTTCATGCCGCTCGCGTCCGCGGACCCGTTCGGCGGCACCATCATCACGGACTGGTACTCGCCGCCGACCACCAGCGGCGAGCGCTTCAAGGCCACCGCCTACGTGCTCGGCCGCCAGCTCCGCGCCGACGGGGTGCGCGTGGCGCTGTTCCGCCAGGTGCAGGACGGCGGCCGCTGGGTCGACGCGCCGGTCAGCCCGACCACCACGGGCGAGATCGAGAACCGCGTGCTCGCCCGCGCCCGCGAGCTGCGCGCCGAGGCCACCGGGCACCCGGGCTGAGGCCCGGCCGCGCCCTCGATCTCCCCCGAAGGCAGGCCTTTGGAATTCATTCCTTGAAGAAGGCCGGTCCAGGGGCGCTGCCCCTGGCGGGGTCCCCGCTTTCAGGTACGGGGGCAGCGCCCCTGGCCTTGCCTGCTCCGGCGGTGCCGCCCGAATCGTCGGCCGGCCCCTTGATCCCGCTTGTGGCCCGTGGCTATAAGCCGCCTCCCCGCGGGGAAGGGGCCATAGCTCAGTTGGTAGAGCGCCTGAATGGCATTCAGGAGGTCAGCGGTTCGACCCCGCTTGGCTCCACCACCCCGCGCCGCCGGACCGGGCCATACGATCGACCCCGCCGCGGGTCCGGCGCCACTCCGGCCCGCGCCCGATCCAAGGAGCGGCGCATGCAGTTCACCGGCCTGCACCACCTCACCGCGATCACCGCCCACGCCTCGGCGAACCACGCCTTCTTCACGGGCGTGCTCGGGATGCGGCTGGTCAAGCGCACCGTGAACCAGGACGACGTGTCGGCGTACCACCTGTTCTACGCCGACGGCCTCGCCTCGCCCGGCAGCGACGTCACCTTCTTCGACTGGCCGGCGGCTCAGGAGCGGCGCGGCACCGGCGCGATCGTGCGCACCGCCCTGCGCGTGGCCGGCGCCGGCGCCCTCGACTGGTGGGCGCGGCGCCTCGACGCGCACGGCGTGGCCCACGGCGCGCCGGCGGAGCGCGACGGCCGCGCCACGCTCGACTTCGAGGACCCGGAGGGCCAGCGCCTCAGCCTGGTGGACGATTGCGGCGCGGGCGCGGCGCACCCCTGGGCGCGCGGCCCGGTCCCGCCGGAGCACCAGATCCGCGGCCTCGGCCCGGTCACGCTCAGCGTGGCGTCGCTCGGCGCCACCGCCGCGGTCCTGACCGGCGTGATGGGGATGCGCGCCGAGCGCCGCTACCGCCACGACGGCGCGCAGGTCCACGTGTTCGCCATGGGCGAGGGCGGCGCGGGCGCGGAGCTGCACGTCGCCGTGGAGCCGCATTTGCCGCGCGCGCAACAGGGCGCGGGCGGGGCGCACCACGTCGCGTTCCGCACGCCCGACCTCGCGCAGTACCGCGCCTGGGACGAGCGGCTCCAGGAGAGCGGCGTGCGGTCCAGCGGGCCGATCGACCGGCACTATTTCCGCAGTCTCTACTTCCGCGAGCCCGCCGGCATCCTGTTCGAGATCGCCACGGACGGGCCGGGCTTCGACACCGACGAGCCGATGGACAGCCTGGGCGAACGCCTCGCCCTGCCGCCGTTCCTCGAGGACAGGCGCGGCGAGATCGAGGCGGGGCTGAAGCCGATCTGAGCCTTGAGGCAGGGCGGGCGAAGCAGGCAAGGTTGAGGCTCTGCCTCAAACTCCGCCAGGGGAAGGTCCCCTGGACC
>CAXSES010000527.1:0-2179 GCA_964236225.1 uncultured Acetobacteraceae bacterium | reverse complement strand
GAGCCTCAACCTTGCCTGCCTGGCCCCAGCTCCGCCCTTGACCGCCGGCGCGCCGTGTCCCACCCCAGGTCCCTTCCCGAGCCCGTGGAGAGCCGACCATGACGCGCCGCCTGCCGACCCTGCTCGCCTTTCTCGCCGCCACGACGCTGCTGTCCCCGCCGTCGCGCGCCGCGCAGCCGCAGCCCGTGCCGTTGCCGCAGCCGCCCTCGATCGCCCAGCCGCGGGACACGCCCTGGCCTGGGCCCGTCACCCTCGCTGTGGACGCCACCGACCTCGCGCGCCACATCTTCTCGGTGCACGAGACCATCCCGGTCGCCGCCGCAGGCGACCTGGTCGTGCACTATCCCAAGTGGGTCCCGGGCAATCACGGCCCCACAGGTCCGATCGAGCTGCTGGGCGGCCTCGTGGTCCATGCCGGCGACGCGGTCCTGGACTGGACCCGCGACCCCGTCGACAGCGAGGCCTTCCACATTCCCGTGCCCGCCGGCGCCCGCAGCGTGGCGCTCGACTTCCAGTACCTCTCGCCGGTGGAGGACGGGCAGGGCCGCGTCGTGATGACGCCGGCGATGCTCGACCTGCAATGGAACGCCGTGGTGCTCTACCCCGCCGGCGTGTTCGCCAGCGACATCCCCGTCGACGCCTCGGTCCGCCTCCCCGACGGCTGGCATTTCGCGACCGCGCTCGAAGGCACCGCCGGCAACGAGGCCGCCGTCAGCGGCCCGGTGCAGTTCCGCACCGTGGCGCTGGACGTCCTGCTCGACAGCCCGCTGATCGCCGGCCGCAACTTCCGGCGCATCGACCTCGCGCCTGGCGCCGCGATCCCCGTGCACCTCGACGTGATCGCCGACACCGTGGCCCAGCTCGCCATCACCCCGGAGGAACTGGCGCTGCACCGCGCGCTGGTGACGCAGGCCACCCGGCTCTACGGCTCGCAGCACTACGACCACTACGATTTCCTGCTCGCGCTCAGCGACGAGCTGGGCGGCGAAGGCCTGGAGCACCACCGCTCCTCCGAGGACGCCACCGAGACGGGCTACTTCACCGCCTGGGACAAGTCGGCCGCCGGCCGCGACCTGCTGCCGCACGAGTACACGCACTCCTGGGACGGCAAGTACAAGCGCCCCGCCGACCTGTGGTCGCCCGACTTCAACACGCTGCCGGAGCGCGACAGCCTGCTCTGGGTGTACGAGGGCATGACCGAGTACTGGGGCCAGGTGCTCGCCGCGCGCTCCGGCCTGTGGAGCCGAGAGCAGGCGCTGGACGCGATCGCGGCCGACGTCGCGGACATGCAGGGCGAGGTCGGCCGCTCCTGGCGCACGCTCGCCGACACCACGCAGAGCCCGATCTTCGTGCGCCGCCGCTCCCTGCCCTGGCCGAACTGGCAGCGCGGCGAGGACTACTACATCGAGGGCGTGCTGCTCTGGCTCGACGCCGACACCCTGATCCGCGAGCAGACGCACGGGGCGAAGTCGCTCGACGACGTCGCCCGCGGCTTCTTCGGCACCGACGACGGCAGCTTCGTGCCCTCGACCTACGGTTTCGACGACGTGGTCCAGGCACTCAACAACGTCGCCCCGCACGACTGGGCCGGCTTCCTGCATGAGCGACTGGAGCGGCGCGGCGGCGCCGCGCCCACCGACGGCCTGGCGCGCGGCGGCTACAAGCTCGTGATGAGCGACAAGAAGTCCGACCTGCTGGTCTCCGAGGAGCACGAGCGCAAGCTCCGCGACTTCCGCTTCTCGATCGGCCTCGCGCTCAAGGAGGCCAGGATCGTCTCCGTCGCGTGGGACAGCCCCGCCTTCAAGGCCGGCCTCGTCAAGGGCGACACCATCGTCGGCGTCAACGGCGCCAGCTTCGAGGATGGCGACACCCTGGCCGACGCGATCACCGCCGCCAAGGCGCCCGACGCCGCAGGCGCCAGTCCCGGCGCCCCGATCCAGCTCCTGGTGACCTCGGGCAAGCGCTACCGCATGGTCGACGTCGACGTCCACACCGGGCTGCAATACCCGCACCTCGTGCGCACGGGCGACGGGGCCGCGTCGATCGACGGCATCCTCGCGCCGAGGAGCTGATGACCGACAGCCTCTGATGCCGGCGTGTCAGCGAGCAAGGCCAGGGGCTCTGCCCCAATGCCTGGAAGCGGGGACCCCGCCAAAGGCTCGCCTTTGGAAACCAACAC
>CAXSES010000526.1:0-2186 GCA_964236225.1 uncultured Acetobacteraceae bacterium | reverse complement strand
TGGGGCGGCTCGGGCTGGAGATCGAGGGGTTCGGCGCCGGCGCGGTGCTGGTGCGCGCGCTGCCGGCGGCGCTGGGCTCGCCCGACCCCGTGGCCCTGCTGCGCGACCTCGCCGACGAGCTGGCAGAGGGCGCGCCGCTCTCGCTCGACGCCAGGCTCGGAGCCGCGATCGCGCGCCTCGCCTGCCACGGCAGCATCCGCGCCGGGCGCCGCCTCGGCCAGGCCGAGATGAACGCCATGCTGCGCGCGATGGAAGCCACGCCCCGCGCCGCCACGTGCAGCCACGGGCGACCGACGTTCCTGATGCTGTCGCGGGCGGAGATCGAGCGGATGTTCGGGCGGCGCTGATATCAATGGCCGTCTGGAGTGACCGGCCAGGCAAGATAAGGTTGAGGCTCTGCCTCAAACTCCGCCAAAGGCTCGCCTTTGGAATCCGACACTTGAGAAAGGTCAGTCCAGGGGCGGGTTCGCCCCGCCTTGAAGCAGGGGAGGGTCTGGGCAGAGTCCAGGCTTGCCTGCCTGCGGGCCGACGATCCTGGGCAGGAGCGTGGGACCTACGATGCCTCCAGGAACGCCAGCATCTCCCGCCCGAACAGCTCCGGCGCTTCCAGATGCGGCACGTGCCCTGTGTCCGGCACCACGACCAGGCGGCACTGCGCCACCTCCTCGCAGGCCTGCCGGGCGAGCGCCGGCATGTCGCCCATCGTCGCGGCGAGCGCGGGCGGCGCGTACTGGCGCAGCGGCGCGGCCCGGTCCTTCGCGCCGACCATGAGCAGGACCGGCATCGCAAGATCCGGGTAGGCGGCGCGCACCGGGTCGTGCCAGATCATCTGGTAGGTCAGGGCAACGGCGCGGGCGTAGCGGTCGAACTCGCCGCTCAGCCCGACCCGGGCGCGCCACTCGACGAAGCGCTCGTAGCGCGCGGGTGGCAGGGTGACGAAGTAGCGGCCGACGAACGCGCGGTACTCCGGGGTTGTCTGGCGCGCCTCGGCGTCGATCAGGGTCTGCGTGTCCTGCTCCGGCACCGTGCGGCGGTAATCCTCCAGGCCGATCGGGTCCTCCAGCAGCAGGCGTCGCACCCGCGCCGGTGCCCTCGTCGCGAGGCGCACCGCCAGCATTCCGCCGGTGGAATGGCCGACCACGTCCGCCTCGCCCACCCCGAGCGTGTCCAGCAGGTGCAGCGTGGCATCGGCGAGCATGTCGAAACCGTAGGCGATGTCGGGCTTTGCCGATTTGTTGAAGCCGACCTGGTCCGGCACCACCACGCGGAAGCCTGCGCCGCGCAACGCCTCGATCGGGCCGGCCCAGTACGAGCTGTCGAAGTTCTTGCCGTGCAGCAGCAGCGCCGTGCGGCCGTTCGGCGCGGTCGAGGGCGCGATGTCCATGTAGGCCATGCGCACGGCCTGACCCTGCACCGCGAGCGGCAGGAACTTCACGGGATACGGGTAAGGCCATGCCTCCAGGCCGATGCCGAGCGGCTCGGTGTAGGTCGGTCCGGGCACGCCCTGGGCGTGCGCGGCGGCGAGAGGCAGAACCAGGGCGAACGCGGCGAAGCGGAGGAGGCAGGAAGCCAAGGCCAGAGGCTCTGCCTCTGGACTCCGCCAAAGGCCGAGGCCTCCGGACACCATCTTGTCAGAAAAGCGCCACAGGGCCGCGTGGTGTGCCGCTGGCCCAAACCGAAGGCAGGTTCGGCAGCGCTGCCCCCGGCAAATCTCCGCCTTGAAGCATGGATCAGGGTCCTGGCCTTTCTTCGTCCTCACGCCCCGTTGCCGCATGCCCCGTCGCCGCGCGCCGGCACCGCCTGCAACGCGCGCACCCCGATGTCGCCGCGCCAGATTCCGTCCGCCCAGGACACCGCGCGCACCCCGGCATAGGCGATGTCGCGCGCGTCGCCGAGGGTCGGGCCGGTCGCGCACACGGTGAGCACGCGCCCGCCGGCGGCGACCAGCGCGCCGCCTTGCGTCGCGGTGGCGGCGTGGAACACCTGCACGCCGGGGATCGCCTCGGCCGCGCCCAGCCCGATCGCACCGCCGGCGGCGGGCTCGCCCGGATAGCCGCGCGCGGCCATCACCACGGCGACCGAGGCGACCGGGGCCAGGTCGAACGACACCTCGGCGAGGCGGCCGGCGCAAGCGGCGGCGAGTGCCGCGAGCAGGTCCGAGCGCAGGCGGGGCAGCAGGCACTGCG
>CAXSES010000525.1:0-2188 GCA_964236225.1 uncultured Acetobacteraceae bacterium | reverse complement strand
GGCTCAGACCAGGAAGATCGCCATCAGCACCAGCAGCACGACCAGGGCGATCACCGCGTAGACGACGGTGCGGGTGAACGTGCCCCAGAACATCTCGCGGTCGGCGGTGAACGCCTCGGGGGTGGTGGGTCCGCTGGGGACGGTGGCTTTGGGAATGGGGTGGTCGGCCATGTGTCGCCCTTCCGGTCCGGCAAGCGTGTGGTGGGTTCTAGGGCGCGGCGTGCGCGTCGGGCAAGGGGTTGAGCAGGGCGGCGTGCGCGTCGGGCCGCTCGCCGGGCGCGGGCCCGAGCACGAAGCGGCGCAGGGCGGCGGGGTAGAGGCGGTGCTCCTGCGCCAGCACGCGCGCCGCCAGCACGGCCTCGGTGTCGCCGGGGAGCACGGGCACCGCGGCCTGCGCGAGGATCGGCCCCTCGTCGGTGGCGTCGGTGACCAGGTGCACGGTGCAGCCGTGCAGCGTCACGCCCTTGGCGAGCGCGCGGGCGTGGGTGTCGAGGCCGGGGAACGCCGGAAGCAGGCTGGGGTGGATGTTGAGCATCCTGCCGGCCCAGCGGTGCACCAGATACGGCGTCAGCAGGCGCAGGTAGCCGGCGAGGCAGACCAGGTGGATGTCGCGGGCCTCCAGCTCGGCCTGGATCGCGCGCTCGTGGGCGGCGCGGTCGCGGCCGAACGCACGGTGGTCGAGGCACAGCGCCTCGACGCCGGCGGCGCGGGCGGTGGCGAGGCCGGCGGCGTCGGGGCGGTTGGACAGGACGAGCGCGATGTGGAGCGGGGGTGCTGCGGCGTGGAGCAGGGCCTCCATGTTGGAGCCGCGGCCGCTGATGAGGACGGCGACGCGGGCGAGAGAGGAAAGGCCAGGGCTCTGCCCCATGCCCTGGAAGCGGGGACCCGCCAGGGGCAGCGCCCCTGGACCGGCCTCAATGGGGAATCTGGACAAGTGGTTCGAAGGGATGCCGCCTTGTTGCGCAGGTCCAGGGGCGCTGCCCCTGGCGGGGTCCAGGGGCAGCGCCCCTGGCCTTGCCTGCTTCACCTCAGGTCCGGATGGTGGCGGGGCCGGAGCCCTGCTCGACGCGCCCGATGACGTGGACGCTCTCGCCCAGCTCGGACAGCAGCGACGTGGCCGTCACGACGTTGGAGACGACCAGCGCCATGCCGATGCCGCAGTTGAACACGCGCAGCATCTCGTCGGGGGCGACGCCGCCGGCGCGGGCGAGCCAGTCGAACACCGCGGGGCGGGGCCAGGCGTCGAGGTCGAGCACCGCCACGGTGTCGTCGGGCAGGACGCGCGGCAGGTTGCCGGGCAGGCCGCCGCCGGTGATGTGGGCGGCGGCGCGCAGCAGGCCGGCGCGGTGCAGGGCGAGCACGGCGCGCACGTAGAGCCGGGTCGGCGTCATCAGGGCGCGCGCCAGCGTGGTGCCCGGCGCGAACGGGGCGTCGTCGTGCCAGCCGAGGCCGCTCGACTCCACGATGCGGCGGACCAGGGAGAAGCCGTTGGAGTGGATGCCGTCGCTGGCGAGGCCGAGGAGGGTGTCGCCTGGCGCCACCTCGCGCGGCAGCAGGTGGCCCCGCTCCGCGGCGCCGACCGCGAAGCCGGCGAGGTCGTAGTGGCCGGGGCCGTAGAGGCCGGGCATCTCGGCGGTCTCGCCGCCGACCAGGGCGCAGCCGGACTCCGTGCAGCCGCGGGCGATGCCGGCGACGATGCGCGCGGCCTGGGCGACGTCGAGCCTGCCGGTCGCGAAGTAGTCGAGGAAGAACAGCGGCTCTGCGCCCTGGCAGACCAGGTCGTTGACGCACATGGCGACGAGGTCGATGCCCAGCGTGTCGTGCAGCGTGGGGTCCTCCGCGCCGGCCTCGATGGCGACGAGGAGCTTGGTGCCGACGCCGTCGGTCGCGGAGACCAGCACCGGGTCGTGGTACCCGGCGGCGCGCAGGTCGAACAGCGCGCCGAAGCCGCCGAGGCCGCCCAGGGTGCCGGCGCGGTCGGTGGCGCGGGCGGCCGGCTTGATCGCGTCGACGAGGGCGTCGCCGGCGGCGATGTCGACGCCGGAGTCGCGGTAGGTGGCGCCGTCGGGGAGAGGGTCGGTCATGCGGGGCCTGGCTTGGTTGGCGTGGCGCACAGGAACCATGCGGGCGGACGCGGGGCAACCGTGCGAAGGCAGGAAGCAAGGCTGGGCTCTGCCCAGACCCGCCA
>CAXSES010000524.1:0-2194 GCA_964236225.1 uncultured Acetobacteraceae bacterium | reverse complement strand
GCCTTTGGCGGAGTTTGAGGCAGAGCCTCAACCTTGCCTGCTTCACCGCTCGCTCCGAGGGGCCATCGGCATCGGAGGCGCGTCAGATGCGCTGGTGCAGGACGCAGACCAGGGTGAACAGGCGGCGCGCTGTCTCGAAGTCGATGGCGATCTTGCGGTCCAGGCGCTGCACGAGCAGCTCCGCGCCCTCGTTGTGCAGGCCGCGCCGGCCCATGTCGATCGCCTCCATGCGCGCCTCGCGGCCTTCCTCCACCGCCTTGACGTGGCTGTCGACCAGAAGCTGGTAGTCCTTGATGAGGCGGCGAAACGGGCCAAGCGCCAGCAGCGTGGCCATCAGCCTGCGGTCCGCCTCGTCGCGCACGTCGAGCACCAGCCGGCCCTCCTGCACGGACAGGTGCAGCACGAACGGCCCGACCTGGCCCGGCGGCGAGAACAGGTTGCCCGCCGAGAGGTCGGTGACCGCCTGGGCGCGGTCGGCCTCCTGCAGAGGGGACAGCCGGCCCAGCGCCTCGCCCTCCAGGACCACGCGCGACAGCCTCTGCGTGTCGGCCGAGAGCGACGGCAGAGTCGCCTCAGGCATGAGGCCTGCCGGCTCCCGCCGCGGCGCCCGGCGCGCGCGACACGCCGGCCGGGAACAGCGCCGTGGCGCCGACCGCCTCGGCGGCGTCGCGCTGCAGGCCCAGGCGCAGCATCAGCCCCACCGTGGCGCCCTTCACCGGGCGCATCAACGCGAGGGTCAGCACCAGGGTGAAGGGCAGGAAGGTCGCGGCATACAGCCACAGCGGCGGCGCCCACACCTGCTCGACCACCACCATGAGGCCGATCACCACATGCGCCACGACGAAGATGGTGAAGTAGGGCGGCGCGTCGTCGGCGGGGATGTCGCCAAGCGGGGCGTGGCATCGCGGGCAGCCCGGCGCGATCGCAAGGAAGCCGGCGAACAGGCGGGACTGGCCGCAGGCAGGGCAGCGCCCCGCGGCGCCGCGCGTCATCGCAACCAGGATCGGCGGCTGCGGCCACGCGGTCGGCCTCGGAGCGCGGTCGGCTTCCCAGCGGACCGGAGGCGTCATGTCAGGCATTCCAACGATCTCCTGCCGGCCGCCGTGCCGCGGCCCGGCCGTGTCGACCCATCACGCATGTCGTCGCCATTCGGCCATGACCCTCACTTGGGGTGTCCGGAGGCCGATGTCACGCTCTTGTCGCCGCCGCCGCGACCCGCCAGACCGGGCCCGGCGACACGGCAGCGACGCGCCGACCCGTGTCCGCGAACGGCGGCGAGGAGGATCGACATGAGGATCGCGCGGACCCTGGCGGAGCTTGCGACGGCCCGGATGGAGCTCGACGCGCCGGTCGGGCTGGTGCCGACGATGGGCGCGCTGCATGACGGGCACCTGGCCCTGGTGGCCGCGGCGCGCCGGGAGTGCCGGTCGGTGGCGGCCTCGATCTTCGTCAACCCGCTGCAGTTCGCCCCCGCGGAGGACCTGTCCCGCTACCCGCGCGACGAGGCCGGCGATCTCGGCAAGCTGCGCGACGCCGGCTGCGCCCTGGCCTGGCTGCCGGCGGTGGCGACGATGTATCCGCCCGGCGACGCCACGCAGATCGTGCCGGCCGGCCCCGCCCTGGGCTGGGAAGGCGCGCAGCGGCCGGGGCATTTTCAGGGAGTCGCCACCGTGGTCGCCAAGCTGTTCGGCCAGATCAGGCCGCAGCGCGCGTTCTTCGGCGAGAAGGACTGGCAGCAGCTCCAGGTGGTGCGCCGCGTGGTCGCGGATCTCTGCCTGCCGGTCGAGGTGGTGGGCGTGGCCACGCAGCGCGACGCGGACGGGCTGGCGCTGTCGTCGCGCAACCGTTTCCTGTCCGAGGCCGAGCGCCGCGTCGCATCGCTGCTCCCGGCGACGCTGCGCCGGGCGGCGGCCGGGATCGCCGCGCTCGCAGGTGGGCCGGAGCGGCAGGCGGACGCGGCCAGGGCGGTGCTGCTCCGGGCGAAGGAGGGCCTCGCGGCGTCCGGCTTTGGGGTGGATTACCTGGCGCTCGTCGAGCCGGACAGCCTGCGCGACGCCTGCGACCTGGCAGCGGTGCCGGGCGGCGGCCTGCGGCTGATCGCCGCGGCGCGGCTGGGCTCGGTGCGGCTGCTCGACACCATGGGCGTGCCGCCTGCCTGAGAGCCGCGGCGCCACGTTGTCAGCGGGCAGGTCCC
>CAXSES010000523.1:0-2199 GCA_964236225.1 uncultured Acetobacteraceae bacterium | reverse complement strand
CCACGCGCGCGCGCGTGGCGTACATCGCGCCGCCGCCGTAGTACGCCACGAGCTTGTCCTCCTCGAAGCGTGTCACCTGGTCGGGGTGGCGGGTGCGCGGCACCTCGGCGAACTGCGCGGCGAGGATGGAGCGCACCACGATGGTGCGGGTGCGCGGGCGGATGCGCATGAACGGCGCGGGCAGCAGGACGTGGTGGCCCTCGAAGCCGGGGAGTTCGAGCGCGACCTCGAGGTAGCGCACGGATTCCTCGATCTCGTCGATCCACAGGTCGGTGCAGACCCCAGCGGTCTCGCCGTCGGCGCCGATCACCGCCATGCCGCGCGGATCGGGGGAGTTGCGGTGCACGCGGTATTGGATGGCCTCGCGCAGCGGCACCATCTTGATCGCGCCGTCGATGGTCAGGTCGGGCTCGTCCTTGCGCCAGGCGTAGGAGGCGGGGCCGATGCCGTCGACCATCGGGTTGCCGGTGGGCTCCAGGGGCGCGCCCGGGAAGACGGCGGCGGGGCGGGCGCCGGTGGGCAGGCGCGGCGGGAACAGCGAGCCCGGCGCCTGGATCAGGTCGCCGTGGAACATGCGGAACAGCTTGGGCGTCGGCGTGGGCGGCAGGCCCTCGCAGACGACCTCCTCGGTGTGGCCGACGATCTCTGACACCAGCGGGTAGCCCTCGCGCTTGTCCTCGCGGCGCAGGTAGAGGATCAGGCCCGCGAAGAAGGCCCAGAAGGCGTAAAGCGTGACCTGCGCCACGTCGACGTATCCGGTGAGGCTGCTGCCGGTCATGCGACGCGCTCCCTGTTGGCAGAGGACAGTCCGGGCTGGCAGAGCGCCGCGCCGGACGAGGATGAACCGAAACGGACGAGAGGGCCGATCACCACCAGGGTGGCGAACAGCAGGACGACCTCCAGGCCGTACACCGCCTGGTAGCCGACCGCCGGGCCGGTGAGCGTGGCCCCGAGCGCGCCCCGCGCAGAGAGCGTGGCCACGCCGTCGCGCAGCAGGCCGCCGAGCGCGATCGCGGCACCGGCCGCGAACGCCTGCACCGCGCCCCAGGTGCCGAGCGCGAGCCCGGCCGAGACCCGGCCGGCGGCATCGACCGCGCCGGACAGGGTGCCGACCGCGAACAGCGCGCCGCCGCCGCCGATCAGCGCGGTGCCCAGGGCGAACAGCATCGCGGACTGCACCGGGGCTGCGAACGCCACCGCGGCGAAGGCGCAGAGCCCGACCAGCGCGCCGATGGCCGCCACCCGATAGCGGTCCATGCCGCGGCCGAGGCAGCGGAACGCGAGGGCGAAGCCGCACAGGCCGCCCGCCGCGAGCAGCGCGGTCAGCGCCGTGGTGGCCGCGACAGGAAGAGCGAGCACCTGGCCGCCGTAAGGCTCCAGCAGCACGTCCTGCAGGCTGAACGCCACCGTGCCGAGGCCGACCGCCCAGAGCCGGCGGCGCGCCTGCGCGGCGCGGCCGAGCGAGCGCCAGGCGTCGGAGAAGCTGGGCGTTGCTGCGGCGGGGTCGCGGGCCACGGAGGCGGCGCGCGGCTCCTGCTTCCACAGGGCGAGGCCGTTGAGCAGGATCGTGGCGACGGCGGCGCCCTGGATCACCTGGATCAGCCGCATCTCGCTGAAGTTCGCGAGCAGCAGGCCGAAGATGATCGAGCTGGCGAGCACGCCGACCAGGAGCATCATGCACAGCACGGTCACGACCTGCGGGCGGGAGCGCTCCGGGGCGATGTCGGTGGCGAGCGCCAGGCCCACGGTCTGGATGGTGTGCAGGCCGGCGCCGGTGAGCAGGAACGCGAAGCCTGCGGCGAACGGGCCGGCCCAGGCGGGCGCGTGGCCGCCGCCGTCGCCGGAGAGCAGCAGCAGGGCGAAGGGCATGATCGCCAGGCCGCCGAACTGAAGCATGGTGCCGATCCACAGGTAGGGCACGCGGCGCCAGCCGAGCACGGAGACGTGGGTGTCGGAGCGGAAGCCGATCAGGGCGCGGGCCGGGGCGAACACCAGCGGCAGGGCGACCATGATCGCGACCAGGCGCGCGGAGACGCCCAGCTCCACGATCATCACGCGGTTGAGCGTGCCGACCACGAGGGCGACCGACATGCCGACGGAGACCTGGAACAGCGACAGGCGCAGCAGGCGGGCGAGCGGCAGCTCGGCGGAGACGGCGTCGGCCATCGGCAGGTACTGGATGCCGACGCGGTTCCAGCC
>CAXSES010000522.1:0-2220 GCA_964236225.1 uncultured Acetobacteraceae bacterium | reverse complement strand
GCGCCGCCGGGACGCCGACAGGGGGCGCCGGGACGCTGGAGGGGGCCGCCGGGCAGCATGCCCTCTCGGGCCGCGAGCAGGACGCCGCCGCGCAGGCCGGCGCCGGCGAGCCGATCCTGCGCGCGCTGATGGACCAGGCGCAGGGCGGCGTGCTGCCGGCGGCGCCCGGCCTGGTCACGGCGTCGATCGCGCAGAACCCGGAGATGAAGTACCGCACCCTCGGGCGCACAGGCGAGCGCATGTCGCTGGTCGGGCTCGGCGGCTTCCACCTGGCCAAGCCGGGCGGGGCCACCAGCGAGGAGGCGGTGCGCCTCGTCCACGCCGCGATCGAGGCCGGCATCAACTTCTGCGACAATTGCTGGGACTACAACGGCGGCGAGAGCGAGCTGCGCCTGGGACGCGCGCTGTCGCAGGGCGGCTATCGCCGACGCACCTTCCTGATGACCAAGATCGACGGCCGCACCGCCAGGGCGGCGACGGACCAGATCGAGGAGTCGCTGCGCCGCCTGAGGACCGACCACCTCGACCTGCTGCAGTTCCACGAGATCATCCGCATGGACGACCCGGAGCGCGTGTTCGCGCAGGGCGGCGCGCTGGAGGCGGTGCTGCGCGCGCGCGAGCAGGGCAAGCTGCGCTACATCGGCTTCACCGGCCACAAGAGCCCGGCGATCCACCGCCACATGTTCGAGGTCGCCGACGCGCACGGCTTCCGCTTCGACACGGTGCAGATGCCGCTCAACGTCATGGACGCGCATTACGACAGCTTCGAGCAGGGCGTGATGCCGACGGCGCTCGCGCACGGCACAGCGGTGCTCGGCATGAAGACGTTCGGCGACCCGTTCATCCTGGACAGCGGCGTCGCCACGCCCGCGGAGATGCTGCACTACCCGATGAGCCTGCCGGTCAGCATCCAGGTCTGCGGCATCGACAAGACGGCGATCCTGGCCCAGGCGCTCGACGCGGTGCGCAGCTTCGTGCCGCCGACCGACGAGGCGCGCACCGCGCTGCTGTGGCGCACGGCGGCCAAGGCGAAGGACGGCGCCACCGAGCGCTACAAGGTGTCCGACCATTTCGACGGCACTGCGCAGAACCCGCACTGGCTCGGCTGACGCGATGCGGGCGGGGCCGGCGCCACGCGACGGCCCGGCGGGACGCCACGCGCTCGCGGGGCTCGGCCTCGGGCTGGCGGCGGCGAACCTCGCGGCCTGGGGCTGGGCGCTGCTGGCGTTGCGCGGCCACCCCGCGCTGCTCGGCACCGCGCTGCTCGCCTACGGCTTGGGGCTGCGCCACGCCGTCGACGCGGACCACATCGCCGCGATCGACAACGTCACCCGCACCCTGATGCGCGGCGGCCGGCGCCCGCTCACGGTCGGGCTTTACTTCGCGCTCGGGCACTCCACGATCGTGGCGGCGGCGAGCGTGGCGATCACGGCCACCGCCACGTCGTTCGCCGGCCGCCTCGGGCCGCTCGGGGCGCTCGGCGCGGCGCTGGGCAGCGCGGTCTCCGCGCTGGTGCTGCTGGCGGTCGCGGCGATGAACGTCGCGGTGCTGCTCGACATGCGCGCCCGCCTGCGCCGCCTCGACGCCGGGCAGGGCGGGGAGGGGCAGGACCCGCTCTCCTGCGCCGGCCTGGCGCGCCTGCTGCGGCCGCTGTTCCGGCTGATCCGCAGGCCGTGGCACATGTACCCGCTCGGCGTGCTGTTCGGCCTGGGCTTCGACACCGCGACGGAGGTCGGCCTGCTCGGGGTCTCCGCGGCCGAGGCGCGGCACGAGCTGCCATTCCGGTCGATCCTGGTGTTCCCCGCCCTGTTCGCCGCCGGCATGGCGCTGGTGGACACGCTCGACGGCGTGCTGATGGCGCGCGCCTATGGCTGGGCGTCGCCGAGCCCCCGCGGCACGCTGCGCTACAACATCGCGATCACCCTGGCCTCGGTGCTGGTCGCCCTCGGCGTCGGCGGGGCCGAAATCCTGGGTCTCGCGGGCGCGCGGCTCGACCTGCACGGGGCGCTGTGGCGCGGGGCGGACGCGCTGGGCGAACGCTCGGGGCTGGTGGGCGGCCTGGTCGTGGCGGGCTTCGCCGCGAGCTGGGCCGGGGCGGCGGCGCGGCAGAGGCTGCGGCGGAGGCCGGCCGGGGAGTAGGGCGGCAGGCCAGGCCAGGGGCTCTGCCCCACGTCCTGGAAGCGGGGACCACCAGCGGGAGGGGGAGCCCCCCCTGGGCGG
>CAXSES010000521.1:0-2244 GCA_964236225.1 uncultured Acetobacteraceae bacterium | reverse complement strand
GAGTTTGAGGCGGAGCCTCAACCTTTCCTGCCTGACCGCCTGGACCCCATGCGCATAGTCTTCCGCTGCGACCCCGCCCTCCTCGATCGCCTGCCGCGCCCCTGCGCCGCCGCCGAGGCGCTGCCCGCCTGGCTGCGCCGGATGCCAAGGGTGGCCGCCTCCGACATGCACCCTGAGCCGGTGCGCACCGTGAAGCAGTGCCCTCCGTTCGTGGACGCGATGGCGCACGGCTTCGTCGTCCCGCTGCCCTGCGACGTGGTGGTGCGCGGCGGCACCCTGTCCTGGGACTGGGACCTGCCGCCCCTGGCCGCGTCCCACCACCCCTGCGCGCCACTCAGCTTCCACGCTCCCGCGCAGGTCGAGGGCACCCCGTTCCACGTTCCCGACCAGGTGATCGTCAAGTTCAACAGCTTCTGGACGGTGACGCTGGAGCCGGGCTGGTCGTTGTTCGTCACCCATCCCGTCAACCGCGCCGACCTGCCGTTCCGCCTGCTGAGCGGACTCGTGGAGGCGGACAGCTTCGACGCGGTGGGGCTGCTGTTCCCCGGGGTCTGGCTCGACCCGGCCTTCGAGGGCACGCTTTGGCGCGGAACCCCGGTGGCGCAGTGCTTCCCCGTGCCGCGCGCCTCGCCGGAGCTGGTGCACGAGGCGTTCGACGCGGCGGCGGTGCGCCGTTACGACGCGCTGGCGACGCGGCTCCTGACCGAGCCGGGAGTCTATCGCAAGGCGTTCCGCTCAGGCCCCCAGGACTGGCGCGGACCGGAGGCCACGTCCGAGCCTTGAGCGTGACTCGTCAGCAGGCAAGGTTGAGGCCCCGTCTCCAGGCATAGGCCTCGAACTCCGCCAGGGGGTGAGCCGCCCCTAGATTTGCTTCACCTAACCAAGGCCGGTCCAGGGCGGCTCGCCCCCGCCTTGAAGCAGGGGCGGGTCTGGGCAGAGCCCAGCCTTGCTTCCTGCCAGCTCCCGACGCAGCGCCGAGGGATGAAGCCAGATGCGCCCGGCGGCGCCTGACGAGAGCGCCTGCGCGATGCGGCCGAACGTGTCGGGGCGCAGGCGCCAGGCGCGCGCATAGGCATCCATCGCCTCGCCGGGCGCCCCGCACCCCTGGCAGGCGACGCCGAGATTGAAGGCGGCCTCGTGCAGGTCGGGCTGTGCGCTCAGGGCCGCCCGGAACGCCTCCGCCGCGCCGGGATCGTCGCCGGAATCCTGGCACACCAGCCCGAGCGCGAACCAGGCGTGGGCGGCGGCCGGATCGCGCGCCGTGGCGCGGCACAGGGCGTCGCGCGCAGCCTGCAGCCGCCCGAGCCGACGCAGCACCATGCCGAGGCGACAGACGATCGCGGCGCCCGGCCTGCGCGCCTCCATCGCCGCGTAGCCCTCCGCGGCCCGGCCAAAGGCGATGCGCGCCGCATCTTCGTGCCCGGCGAGGAGGGCCTGGCCGATGTCCTCCCAGCCCGGCGCGAACCCTGGGAAATCCTCCAGCAGCGGCAGCAGGTCGTTGGCCGCAGCGTCGTGCCGGTCCAGCAGCAGGCAGCACAGCAGGAACAGCGGCTCGGGCTCTCCTGGCAGGCGGGCGCGCGCGTCGCGGGCCAGCGCCAGGGCATCATCCGCCCGTCCCGCCGCCCGCGCCGCCCTTGCCGCGGCCAGCACGCCTGGACCTGCGGGCGCCTTGTCCCCGGCGGGACCGCGCGCCGTGCCGGCCGCCGGCGCCCTGTCAGGAGCCAACGGTGGTCGGCGTGAACGGGAAGCTCTTGCCCGGGTGGTTCGCCATGCTGCTCAGCGGGCTGGTGTCCCAGTAGTTGCCGCCCATCGCGGCGTGCTGGCAGGCATAGGCGCCCGCGGCGCTGCGGCCGTATTTCGGCTCGGACGGGCGATAGTAGAAGCCCTCGTAGCGGTCTGCCCAGACCACCGGGTCCTTGCCGCAGGCAAGACGCGCCGCCGCTGGCGTGGCGTAGGTCGCGATCGGCCCGAGCAGCAGCGCCGGGTCCGCGGCGCCGGAATTGCCCGCAGGCGAAGCCGCCGCAGCGAGCAGGCCCAGGCAGCAGAGCGTGCGGAGAAGGGTCTTCACCATGATGGCGCCAGGGTCACGGGACTTTGGGGGAGACGGGCGGGCGCAGCGGATGCCGTGGCCGGCGTGGGTCTTGGGAGCGGAAAGCTCGGGGCGGTGATACGAGAAGAGCCAGCAAGGTTGAGGCTCTGCCTCAAACTCCGCCAAAGGCAGGGCCCTTGGAACCCATTCCTTAA
>CAXSES010000520.1:0-2247 GCA_964236225.1 uncultured Acetobacteraceae bacterium | reverse complement strand
CCCAGTCCTCGGCCACGACCCAGTCGCCTGCCACGACCCAGTCCCCCGCCGACAGCCCCGCCCAGCCCTCCGCCGGCCCCGCCATCCGCCTCGGCATCGGCGACGACACGCCGGTCCCGGGCGTGGTCGAGATCCCCGCGGTGGTCGCCACCACCCGCCGCCTCGACGCCGCCCGCAGCGCGATCCTGCCCAACCTGGGCGCCACCACCTACGAGTTCGGCCGCCGCGCGATCGAGTCGATCCCGCAGGGCGACAACGCCGAGCTGAGCCAGGTGCTGCTCCAGGCCCCCGGCGTCGCCCAGGATTCCTTCGGCCAGCTCCACGTGCGCGGCGACCACAACGAGGTGCAGTACCGCCTCGACGGCGTGCAGCTCCCCGAGGGCCTGTCCGTGTTCGGCCAGGCGCTGGAGGGCCGCTTCGCCCACTCCCTCTCGCTCATCACCGGGGCGCTGCCCGCCCAGTACGGCTTCCTCACCGCCGGCGTGGTCGACATCACCACCAAGTCCGGCACCACCGACCCCGGCGGAACCCTCTCGATCTACGGCGGCGCGCGCGACTACCTGCAACCCAGCTTCGCCTATGGCGGCCGCTCGGGCGCCATCGACTACTTCGTGACCGGCGACTTCCTGCACACCCGCGTCGGCATCGAGAACCCCACCTCCAGCTTCAACGCGGTGCACGACCTCAGCAACCAGCAGCACGGCCTGGCGCACGTCTCGGGCCTCATCGACCCGGACACGCGCATCAGCCTGGTCGCCGGCTTCTCCAACGACTTCTTCCAGATCCCCAACAATCCCGGCCAGTCGCCCTCGCTCGGCCTGTCGGTCAACGGCACGTCGGACTTCGACAGCACCAACCTCACGCAGCACCAGCGCGAGATCACCGACTTCGCCATCCTGTCGATCCAGAAGCACACCGGCCCGCTCGACCTGCAAAGCTCGGTGTTCAGCCGCTACAGCAGCCTCTACTACTCGCCCGACCCGCTCGGCGACCTGCTGTTCAACGGCATCGCGCAGACCGCAGCGCGCTCCGTCTGGTCGAGCGGCGAGCAGACCGACGCCAGCGTCCGCCTCAACGACCACCACACCCTGCGCGCCGGCTTCCAGGTGTTCGCCGAGCGCAATGTCGACAGCACGGACTCCACCGTGCTCCCCGCCCTCGGCGCCCTCGACACGGACACCAGCGGCGCGGGGATCGCCTCCACGGTTCCCCAGGGCGGCGGCTTCGCCACGTCCTCGCCCTCGCCGTTCACCATCCACCAGGGCCAGGGCACCACCGGCACCATCTACGGCCTCTACCTCCAGGACGAGTGGCGCGTGCTGCCGCGCCTGACGCTGAACGCCGGCCTGCGCTTCGACCGCGTCGACGAGTTCACCCACGAGCAGCAGGTCAGCCCGCGCGTCAACGCCGTCTGGCGCCCGACCGCCACCACCACGGTGCACGCCGGCTACTCTCGCTACTTCGTCCCCCCGCCCTTCGAGCTGATCTCCGGCGCCGCGGTGGCCCGCTTCAACAACACCAGCGCCGCCTCCGAGCTGACCCAGGACGACACCGTGCGCGCCGAGCGCGACAACTACTACGACGCCGGCATCGACCAGGTGCTGGCGCGCGGCCTGCGCGTCGGCTTCGACGCCTACTACAAGGACGCGCGCAACCTGATCGACGAGGGACAGTTCGGCGCGCCGATCATCCTGACCGCGTTCAACTACGCCCAGGGCCAGGTGCACGGCTTCGAGGGCACCGCCAGCTACGACCGCGGCCCGCTCTCGCTCTACGCCAACGCCGCCTGGTCGCGCGCCATCGGCAAGGACATCGTCTCCTCGCAGTTCAACTTCTCCGCCGCCGACCTCGCCTACATCAGCAACCGCTGGATCCACCTCGACCACGACCAGAGATGGACCGGCTCCGGCGGCGTCGCCTACACCGTGCTCCAGCGCACCACCTCGCCCGCGCGTCTGTCGGCCGACCTCGTCGTGGGCAGCGGCCTGCGCGCCGACGGCGACGTGCCGAACGGCCGCGCGCTGCCGGGCTACTACACGGTCAACCTCTCCGCGGTGCAGACCGTGGACGTCGGCTTCGGCCGCGGCACCCAGCTCCGCCTGGACGTGATCAACCTGCTGGACCGGAGCTACGAGATCCGCGACGGCACCGGCGTCGGCGTCGGCGCGCCGCAGTACGGCCTGCGCCGCACCATCCTGGGCGGCCTGCTGCAACGGTTCTGAGGACGCAACGGAAGCAAGCAGGGCC
>CAXSES010000519.1:0-2254 GCA_964236225.1 uncultured Acetobacteraceae bacterium | reverse complement strand
CGCCAAAGGCTCGCCTTTGGAAACAATTACTTAAGTAAAGCCGGGTCCAGGGGGGGCTCCCCCCCTGGCGGGTCTGGGCGGAGCTGCCAAAGGTTCCAACGACCCTCTTGGGTCGTTGGAATGGCAGCGGAGGGGGAGCCCAGCCTTGCTCCGCCTGCACGCCACCGCGAGGGGCCGCCGTCCTCAGAAATGGCTCCAACCCCGCCGCGACAGCGCCATCGCCGCCCCGCCCAGCGTCACCCGCACGGCCTCGCCGTCCCCGGGCCGCGCCTCCTCGAACCGCCCGATCCGCGTCACCGCCACCGCGCACGCCGCCGCCGCCCGCGCCAGCGCCGCCTCGCGCGCCTGCGGCACCGCCAGCAGCAGCTCGTAGTCGTCGCCCCCGGTCAGGCACCGCTCCAGCCCCGCGACCTCCCCCGGCCCGGCGGCCCTCCCGATCGCGGCCCCGCTCCCCCCGATCGCGGCCAGCGCCGCCGCCGACAGCGGCACGCGCTCCGCCTCGATCACCGCGCCCATCCCCGGCGACCCCGCCCGGCACAGGTGCCCGAGGTCCTGCACCAGCCCGTCCGACACGTCCATCGCCGCCGACGCCACCCCGTGCAGCCGCAGCCCGAGCCCCACCCTGGGCCGCGGCAGCCGGTAGCGCCCGGCCAGCCAGCCATCCGCATCCGCCACCCGCCCCTGGATCGCGTCCAGCCCGAGCGCCCCGTCGCCGATCGTGCCGCTGACCCACACCCCGTCGCCCGCCCTCGCCCCCGCGCGCAGCACCGCGCAGCCCGGCGCCACGCCGCCCAGCACCGTCAGCGACAGCGTCATCGGCCCCGGCGTCGCGGCGGTGTCCCCGCCCAGCAGCGCCACCCCGAACTCCGCCTGGTCCAGCGCCAGCCCCGCCGCGAACCCCGCGAACCATCCGTCCGGCGTGTCCCGCGGCGCACAGACCGTCATCAGGTAGCCGAACGGCGCCGCCCCCATCGCCGCGAGGTCGGACAGGTTCACCCGCAGCAGCTTGCGCCCCACGCCCTCCGCCGGATCGCCGGGCAGGAAGTGCACCCCCGCCACCATCGCGTCCGCCGCGACCACCAGCGCCCGCCCGGCCGGCGGCAGGAACACCGCCGCGTCGTCCGCGAGGCCGAGCGCGCCCTCGCCCGCCAGGGGCCGGAAGTGCCGGGCGATCAGGTCGAACTCGGCGGGCAGGGTCATGGCGGGCGACTCCCAGGCAAGCAAGGCCAGAGGCTCTGCCTCTGGACTCCGCTCAAGGCTCGCCTTGAGAATCCATCACGAAGGCGGGCCTTTCTTCAACGCGCGCCGGTCCAGGGCGGCTCGCCCTGGCGGGGTCCCCGCTTCCAGCCATGGGGGCGGCGCCCCTGGCCTTGCTCGCCTCAGGCCGCCACGAACTCCTTCGGCCTGAGCTGCCGCGCCAGCCGGTCCAGCAGCCCGTTGACCATCCTCGGCTCGTCGCCCGCGAAGAAGCCGTGCGCCACGTCCAGGTACTCGTTGATCACCACCCGCGACGGCGGCCCGTCCGCCATGGTCAGCTCCGCCCCCCCCGCCCGCACCAGCGCCCGCAGCACCGGGTCGAGCCGCCCCATCGGCCACTCCGGCGGCAGCGCCTCCGCCATCATCGCGTCGAGCCTGTCCTGCTCGGCGACCGCCGTGCGCACGATGCGCGAGAACAGCGCGACGTGCGCGTCCGGCACCCGCCCGTTCTCGAACCCGTCATCGTTGCCAGGCAGCTCGCCCAGCCGGTGGCGCACGAACTGGTCGATCACGGTCTCCGCGCCGTCGCCGCTCTGCTCGCTCTGGAACAGGGCCTGCACCGCGCCGACCCGCGCCGCCGTCCTCGGCCGGCCCTTCGGCCCCTGAGGCCCGCCCGCCTGATGCGTGCCCGCCTGCCGCGCCTTCGCCTGCCCGTCCTGGCGCCCGCCACCCCCGTCCTGCGCCATCAGCCCGATCCCCCGCCCTGCCCCGCCGCGCCCGCCATCAGCCCCGCCCGAACCGCCGCGCCGCCGCGACCTGCCCCAGCGCCGCCGCCGCCGCCTCCGCGCCCTTGTTGTGCCCGCCCGGCCCCGACCGCGCCACCGCCTGCTCCAGCGAGTGCACCGTCAGCAGCCCCGTGCCCAGCGCCAGCCCGAACCGCAGCGCCACCGCCATCAGCCCCGCCATCGTCTCTCGGCAGATGTGGTCGTAGTGGTCCGTGCCGCCCCGCACCACGCAGCCCAGCGCCACGTAGCCGTCGAACGCCCCGCCTGCGACC
>CAXSES010000518.1:0-2257 GCA_964236225.1 uncultured Acetobacteraceae bacterium | reverse complement strand
AAGGCGAGCCTTTGGCGGAGTTTGAGGCAGAGCCTCAACCTTGCCTGCCTGATGCGTCCCTCCCAAGGGCCGCCGGCATGACGTGCGCCGGCGAGGTCCACCGCGCCTGGCGCGCGCTCCCCGAGCTGGCGTTGGACGCGGTGTGCGGCGCGGGCGACCCGCTGATCCTGGCGCCGCACCCGGACGACGAGAGCCTCGGCTGCGGCGGCCTGATCGCGCGCGCTGTCGCCGCCGGCCGCGCCCCGCTGGTCGTGGTGCTGACCGACGGCGCGGGCTCGCATCCTGGCTCCGCCACCCACCCCGCCGCGCGCATGCGCGCGCTGCGCGAGGCGGAGACCCTGGACGCCGTGCGGCAGCTCGGCCTCGTCCCTGACCGCGTGGTGTTCCTGGGCGAGCCCGACACCCGGGCGCCGCAGGGTGGCGCCGCGCTCGAGGCGGTGGCGGCGCGGCTGTGCGCCCTGATCGAGCGCCACCGCTGCACCGCGCTGCTGGCGAGCTGGAAGCACGACCCGCACTGCGACCATCTCGCCGCCGACCGCGCCGCCCGCCTCGCTGCTGCGCGAGCCGGGGTGCCACACTGGTCGTACCCGGTGTGGGGCTGGACGCTGCGCGACGACGTCGTCCTGCCTGATGCGGCGGTCGTCGGCGGCCGTCTCGACGTGCGCGCGCACCTCGACGCCAGGCGCCGCGCCGTCGCCGCGCACCGCTCGCAGCACGGCCAGGTCGTCCGCGACGATCCCGGCGGCTTCGTGCTGCCCCGCGCCCTGCTGCACCATTTCGAGGGGCCATGGGAGGTGTTCCTGCGGCCCGGCCCGGAGCCCGCCGCATGACCCGCAGCCCCATGCCCGCCAGCCCCACGCCCGCCGGCCCTGACACCTCGCCGGCCGGAACCGGCGCCCCGGCCCGCAGCGCCCGCACCCGCGACGCCGCGCATTTCGCCCGCCTCTATGCCGCCAGCCCGGACCCGTGGGGCTTTCGCACCAGCGGCTACGAGCGCGACAAGTACGCCGAGACCCTCGCCGCCCTGCCCGATCGCCGCTTCCGGTCGGCGCTGGAGGTGGGGTGCTCGATCGGCGAGCTGACCCGCCGCCTGGCGCCGCTCTGCGACCGGCTGCTCGGGCTCGACCTCAGCGACGCCGCCCTGCGCGAGGCCGCCGCCACGTGCGGCGAGCTCGCCGGCGTCGCGTTCCGCCAGGCCACGGTGCCGTCGGAGTGGCCGGACGGGCCGTTCGACCTCGTGGTGCTGTCGGAGGTGCTTTACTTCCTGGTGCCCGACGACCTCGCCGTCCTGGCGCGGCGCTGCCTCGACAGCCTTGATCCCGGCGGGGTCGTGCTGCTGGTGAACTGGACCGGGCCCACCGACGACCCGCTCAGCGGCGACGACGCGGCCGAGATGTTCGTCGCCCACGCCGCACCGCGGCTGCGCCGCGTGCGGCAGGACCGCCATCCCGGGTATCGGCTGGACCTGCTCGGGGCTGAGTCCCGAGATTGAACATCCGTTCATCCTTGCCTGGTACGTTCAGACAATGTCGATTAAATCTCGAATACCTGACAGTCGCCTTTTGCTGACCGTCATGCTGGCGGAATGGGGTGCAACCGTTTTCGCCTTCACGGTCGCAGTTTTGGTCGCACACGCGATTGGCCATGCGAACGGCTGGGTTGTCGTCACCTGCCTGGTCTTCGTTTGGAGCGCCGCGGGTAGCCTTTTTCTGATGCGTTATCCCGCGATTGATCGCCGCGTGTTGCTTAGAGGATCGCTGCTCTGTCTTGCCTCGCTCATCATCTTGATGTTTTGCCTCGCAAAACTGGATCTTGGGACAGCCAAGCTGATCGTTCAGTGGCACGACAAGACCGGCCTGGGCGGAAGCGTGGGCTCGCTGATCTTCGAGTGCGGCTTTGCTCCGCTGTTCTTCGGACTGGGATTAAGAAGACCGCAGATTTGCTTAGGAGGCCGAACCCGGTAGCCCTTTCAGGTGCTGCGCAGCCCTATCCGACACAAGGAACGCCGCCAGTGCTCGTCTCACGCTTCCCAGCGCAGCAAAAGCGCCATCCCAGGTATCGGCTGGATCTGCTCAGGGGCTGAGGAGGCAGCAAGCGAGGCTGGGCTCTGCTCAGACCCGCCAGAAGCGAGCCGTCCCTGGCGGAGCTTGAGAGCGGGGCCTTAACCTTGCCTTGCTGGCCTCCCGGGCCTGCGGGCGCACGAGGCATGGCGGTGCGTGGGGCGCGTGCTATACCCCGCGGCGGCCCTCCCCATGGT
>CAXSES010000517.1:0-2257 GCA_964236225.1 uncultured Acetobacteraceae bacterium | reverse complement strand
GATGTCCTCGGGCTTTCCCGAAACCGACCCCGCCCGCCGCGCCGCCCGCGCCGCCGACCGTGCCGCCGCTGCCGTGCGCCGCCTCGACGGGGCACGCCCCGTGGCCGCTCCAAGCGAGTGGCCGTTGGAGGCGGCAGGGGAAGAAAGCCAGGTTGAGGCTCTGCCTCAAACTCCGCCAGGGGAAGGTCCCCTGGACCGCCTTCCTTTAAGTAAAGCCGGTCCAGGGGGGGCTTCCCCCCTGGCGGGTCTGGGCAGAGCCCAGCCTTGCTTGCTGGCTCAAGCAGGCTGGCAGCCCGAGCTGGACCGCGCCGGCTACGAGGCGCGCGTGCGCGACGCCCAGGCGCTGATCCAGGCCGGCGACATCTTCGAGGTCAACGTCACGATGCGCCACCGGGCCGCCCGCACCGGCGCGCTGGCCCCTGGCGCCTGCGCCGACGAGGCCATCCACCTGGCGCTGCGCCGCGCCAGCGCCAACCCGTTCGGCGCCTTCCTGCGCTGCGGCCCGCGCCTCGCCGTCGCCTCCGCCTCGCCGGAGCGGTTCCTGCACCTCGACGCCGAGGGCTGGGTGGAGACCCGCCCGATCAAGGGCACCCGCCCGCGCGGCGCCACCCCGCAGGCCGACGCCGCCCTGCGCGAGGAGCTCGCCGCCAGCGAGAAGGATCGCGCCGAGAACCTGATGATCGTCGACCTGATGCGCAACGACCTCGGCCGCGTGTGCCGGGTCGGCAGCGTCTCCGTACCCGCGCTGTGGGACGTGGAGACGTTCAGCAGCGTGCACCACCTGGTCTCCGCGGTGCGCGGCCGGCTGCGCGAGGGGCTCGGCGCGGTGGACCTGCTGCGCGCCACCTTCCCCGGCGGCTCGGTCACGGGCGCGCCCAAGATCCGCGCGCTGGAGGTCATCGACGCCCTGGAGTCCTCGCGGCGTGGGCCGTACTGCGGCGCGGTGGTGGCCATCGGCTTCGACGGGGCGATGGACAGCTCGATCGTGATCCGCACCCTGGTGCTGACCCCGGAGGCGGTCGTCGCCCAGGCAGGGGGCGCGGTGGTCAGCGACTCCGACCCGGCCGGCGAGTATGACGAGATGGTCACGAAGGTCGCGCCGCTGCTCGGTCTGTTCGGGACGTGAGGGAGGGCAAGGCCAGGCAAGCAAGGTTGAGGCTCTGCCTCAAACTCCGCCAAAGGCTCGCCTTTGGAATTCGCTTGTCTAGGCAAGGGTTTGCAGGCGCCCCCGGCCATGGTTGTCGCCGGTCGTTCGCGTGAGCGGCGTGCTCTGGCTCGACGGCCGGCTCCAGGCCACCGCCGAGGCCCGGATTTCTCCCGCCGATCGCGGCTTCACCCTCGCCGACGGCGTGTTCGAGACCATCCTCGTCCGCGACGGCCGGCCGGCGCATCTCGCCCGCCACCTTCGCCGCCTGCGCGACGCCTCCGGGCGGCTCGGCCTCCCGGTGCCCGCCACCGACGCGGCGATCGCCCAGGCCGTCGCCGCCACCTGCGCCGGCAACGCGGTGGGCGACGGGTCCGCGCGCGTGACCCTGACGCGCGGCCCGGCGCCGCGCGGCCTCGCGCCGCCGGAGCACCCCGCGCCCACCCTGCTCGTCACCGCCGCCGCCGGCGCGCCGCCCGATCACGCCCTCGCCGCCGTCACCGTGCTGGGGACGCGCCGCAACGAGTTCTCCCCGCTGTCGGCGATCAAGTCGCTGAACTACGGCGACTCCCTGCTCGCCCGCGGGGAAGCCGTCGCCCGCGGCGCGGACGAGGGGGTGCTGCTCAACACCGCCGGCCGCATCGCGGAGTGCGCGGCGGCCAACCTGGTGCTCCTGTCCGGCGGCCGGCTGCTGACGCCCCCGGTCCGCGACGGCGCGCTGCCCGGGATCATGCGCGCCCTGCTGATCGAGCGCTGCGGCGTCGTGGAGGCGCCGCTCGGCCCCGGCCACCCGGTCGAGGCCCTGTTCGCCACCAGCAGCCTGGGCGTGCGCAGCGTCGCCCGGCTCGACGGCGTCGCGCTGCCTCGGCGCGATGACCTGCTCGCGACGCTGCGCGCGTGCGGTGCGCGGCCATGACCTGATGCCGACGGCCGAACGCGACAGGCGCTCAGCCAAGCAAGGCTGGGCTCCTCCTCCGCTGGCCATTCCAATGGCCCATGAGGGGCCCATCGGAACCTTTGGCCAGCTCCGCCCGGACCCGCCAGGAGCGAAGCCGCCCCTGGACCCGGCCTTCCTTGAGTCGTGGTTTCCAGAGGCGAGCCTTTGGCGGGGTC
>CAXSES010000516.1:0-2257 GCA_964236225.1 uncultured Acetobacteraceae bacterium | reverse complement strand
GCCAGGGGCGAGCCGCCCCTGGACCGGCTTTACTTAAGGAGTAGATCCCAAAGGCCTGCCTTTGGCGAGGTTTGAGGCCCATGCTTGAGGACGGGGCCTCAGCCTTGCCTGCTGGGCCGGTCACGGCATCGGAGGTGGGCCGCCTCCTTCGGCTCGGTCAGGCGATGCGGGTCGTGACCAGCTCGTCGACCACGCCGGGATCGGCCAGGGTGGAGGTGTCGCCCAGCCCCTCGGTCTCGCCGGCGGCGATCTTGCGCAGGATGCGCCGCATGATCTTGCCGGACCGCGTCTTGGGCAGGCCGGGCGCCCACTGGATCGCGTCCGGCGCCGCGATCGGGCCGATCTCGCGGCGCACCCAAGCGACCAGCTCGCGCTTCAGGGCCTCGCTCGGCTCCTCGTCGGCGGCCAGCGTGACGTAGGCGTAGATGCCCTGGCCCTTGATGTCGTGCGGGAAGCCGACGACCGCGGCCTCCGACACCTTGGGGTGCGAGGCCAGCGCGCTCTCCACCTCCGCGGTGCCCATTCGGTGGCCGGAGACGTTGATGACGTCGTCCACCCGCCCGGTGATCCACCAGTAGCCGTCAGGGTCGCGCCGCGCCCCGTCGCCGGTGAAGTACTTGCCCGGGTAGGTGGAGAAATACGTCTGCACGAAGCGCGCGTGGTCGCCGTAAAGCGTGCGCGCCTGCCCTGGCCAGCTCTCCGCGATGCACAGGTTGCCCTCCGCGACGCCCTCCAGCTCTCGCCCCTCCGCGTCCACCAGCACGGGGCTCACCCCCGGCAGCGGCAGGGTCGCCGAGCCCGGCTTCTGCGCGGTCGCGCCCGGCAGCGGCGAGATCATGATGCCGCCGGTCTCGGTCTGCCACCAGGTGTCCACGACCGGGCAGCGGCTGGCGCCGACCACCTCGTAGTACCAGTGCCACGCCTCCGGGTTGATCGGCTCGCCGACGCTGCCCAGCACGCGCAGGCTCTCGCGCGACGTGCTCTTCACCGGGCCGTCGCCGTCGCGCATCAGGGCGCGGATCGCGGTCGGCGCGGTGTAGAAGATGTTGACGCGGTGCTTGTCCACCACCTGCCAGAACCGCGCGCTGTCCGGCCAGGACGGCACGCCCTCGAACATCAGCGTCGTCGCCCCGTTCGCCAGCGGGCCGTACACGGTGTAGGTGTGCCCCGTGACCCAGCCCACGTCGGCGGTGCACCAGTATACCTCGCCGGGGCGGTAGTCGAACACCAGCTCGTGGGTGTAGCTCGCCCACACCATGTAGCCGCCTGTGGTGTGGATCACGCCCTTCGGCTTGCCGGTGCTGCCCGAGGTGTAGAGGATGAACAGCGGGTCCTCGGCGTCCATCTCCACCGGCGCGCAGTCCGCCGCCGCGTCCGCGAGCAGTCCGGCGTAGCCGTGGTCGCGTCCCTCGCGCATCGGCACCGCGCCGCCCGTCACCGCGACCACGATCACGTTGGCCACCGTCGGGCAGGACGCGAGCGCCGCGTCGGCGTTGGCCTTGAGCGGCACGCGGCGGCCGCCGCGGCGGCCCTCGTCGGCGGTGATCAGCAGCGTCGAGCCGCAGTCCTGGATGCGCCCGGCCAGGCTGTCAGGCGAGAAGCCGCCGAACACGACGGCATGGACCGCGCCGATCCGCGCGCAGGCCAGCATGGCGACCGCGGCCTCGACCACCATCGGCAGGTAGATCGTCACCCTGTCGCCGCGGCCCACGCCCAGCGCGGTCATCGCGTTGGCCAGGCGGCAGGTCTCCGCGTGCAGCGCGCTATAGGTGACGTGGCGCTGCGTGCCCGGGTCGTCGCCCTCCCAGATGATCGCCACCTGCTCGCCGCGCTCCGCGAGGTGGCGGTCGAGGCAGCTCGCCGAGGCGTTCAGCGTGCCGTCGGCGAACCAGCGTATCCACACGTCGTCCGCGCCGGGCGCCACGCCGGAGCCGAAGCTCACGTCGCGGATCGTGGTCGGCTCGCGCATCCAGGCGACGCGGCGCGCCTCCCCGGCCCAGAAGGCGTCCGGATCGCGGCTCGCGTGGTTGGCCATCAGCCGGTAGCGCTCGGCGTTGACGTGCGACGAGGCGGCCAGGGCGGGCTTGACGTGGTACAGGGCGTCGGCGGACATCGAGGGCTCTCCCGGGCGGCGGCGCCTTGGCGGCGGCTTGCGGGCATCATGGGCAGGCGCGGGCCCGAAAGGAAGTCCGGCAGGCCAGGCAGCAAGCAAGGTTGAGGCTCTGCCTCAAACTCCGCCAGGGGAAGGTCCCCTGGA
>CAXSES010000515.1:0-2258 GCA_964236225.1 uncultured Acetobacteraceae bacterium | reverse complement strand
GTCTACATGGGCGACATGCCCCTGATGACGGATAACGGCACCTTCATCATCAACGGCACCGAGCGCGTCATCGTCAGCCAGATGCACCGCAGCCCCGGCGTGTTCTTCGACCACGACAAGGGCAAGACGCACAGCAGCGGCAAGTTCCTGTTCGCCGCCCGGGTGATCCCTTACCGCGGCTCCTGGCTGGACTTCGAGTTCGACAGCAAGGACCTCTGCTACGTGCGCATCGACCGCAAGCGCAAGCTGCCGGCGACGACGCTGCTCTACGCTCTCGAGGGTGCCGCCAGCGCCGCGCGGCGCGAGGCGCGGATCGCGGCCGGGGAGGACCCGTCCACGATCGAGATCAAGGGCATGGACCCGGAGGAGATCCTGGCCAACTTCTACGGCCAGGTGGTGTTCAGCCTGACGCCGAAGGGCTGGGCGCGGCCGTTCGACGCCGACGCGTTCCGCGGCATGAAGCTGCTGACGCCGATGGTGGACGCGGAGACCGGCGAGGTCGTCGCCGAGGCCGACGCCAAGCTGACGCAGCGCATGGTGCGCAAGATCGCGGAGAAGACGAAGACGGTGCTGGTCGGGCGCGCCGACCTGCTGGGCCGCTTCATGGCGCTCGACCTGGTCAACGAGGAGACCGGCGAGATCTACGCGGAGGCCGGCGAGGAGCTGGTCGAGGCGCGGCTGGCGGCGCTTGAGGCGGCCGGGATCACGGAGCTGCCGACGCTCGCCGTGGACCAGCAGAACGGCCCCTGGATACGCAACACTCTGGCCGTGGACAAGAACGCCAGCCGCGACGACGCGCTGACCGATATCTACCGCGTGATGCGCCCGGGCGAGCCGCCGACGCCTGACACGGCGGAGACGCTGTTCCGCGGGCTGTTCTTCGACCCCGACCGCTACGACCTGTCCGCGGTGGGACGGGTGAAGATGAACATGCGCCTGACGCTGCAGGCGGAGGACACGGTGCGGGTGCTGCGCAAGGAGGACATCCTGCGCACCGTCAAGATCATGTGCGAGCTGAAGGACGGCCGCGGCACGATCGACGACATCGACAACCTGGGCAACCGCCGGGTGCGCTCGGTGGGCGAGCTGATGGAGAACCAGTACCGCGTCGGGCTGCTGCGCATGGAGCGCGCCATCCGCGAGCGCATGGGCTCGGTCGACATCGACACCGTGATGCCGCACGACCTGATCAACGCCAAGCCGGCCGCCGCGGCGGTGCGCGAGTTCTTCGGCAGTTCCCAGCTCAGCCAGTTCATGGACCAGACCAACCCGCTCTCCGAGGTGACGCACAAGCGCCGCCTCTCGGCGCTTGGCCCGGGCGGCCTGACCCGCGAGCGCGCGGGCTTCGAGGTGCGCGACGTGCACCCCACGCATTACGGCCGCATCTGCCCGATCGAGACGCCGGAGGGGCCGAACATCGGCCTGATCAACAGCCTCGCGACCTTCGCCAAGGTGAACAAGTACGGCTTCATCGAGACGCCTTACCGCCTGGTCAAGGACGGCCAGGTGCAGGACGGCTGGAAGTACCTCTCCGCGATGGAGGAGGAGCGCCTCGTCGTGGCGCAGGCGGACGCGCCGCAGGACGCGGACGGCAACTTCACCGACGAGCTGGTCAGCGTGCGCAGGCAGGGCGACTTCCGGCTGGTCAAGCCGGAGGACGTGACCGCGGTCGACGTGAGCCCGAAGCAGCTCGTCTCGGTCGCCGCCGCGCTGATCCCGTTCCTGGAGAACGACGACGCCAACCGCGCGCTGATGGGCTCGAACATGCAGCGCCAGGCGGTGCCGCTGATCCGCGCCGACGCGCCGCTGGTGGGCACCGGCATGGAGGCGGCCGTGGCGCGGGACTCCGGGGCGACGATCGTGGCAAGGCGCGAGGGCGTGGTGGACCAGATCGACGGCGCGCGCATCGTGGTGCGCGCGACGGCCGAGGACGGCACCACCCAGGGCGTCGACATCTACCGTCTGCGCAAGTACATGCGCTCCAACCAGAGCACCTGCATCAACCAGCGCCCGCTGGTGCGCGTGGGCGACCGCGTCGGCAACGGCGACATCATCGCCGACGGGCCGAGCACGGAGCTGGGCGAGCTGGCGCTGGGCCGCAACATCCTGTGCGCGTTCATGCCCTGGAACGGCTACAACTTCGAGGACTCCATCCTCATCAGCGAGCGCATCGCGCGCGACGACGTGTTCACCTCGATCCACATCGAGGAGTTCGAGGTGATGGCCCGCGACACCAAGCTGGGCCAGGAGGAGATCAC
>CAXSES010000514.1:0-2266 GCA_964236225.1 uncultured Acetobacteraceae bacterium | reverse complement strand
TCCAAAGGCGAGCCTTTGGCGGAGTTTGAGGCAGAGCCTCAACCTTGCCTGCCTTGCTGCCCACCCGGGAGACCCCCCGGCATCACGCCCGCTCCACGTCCACCGCGAGCACGTAGCCGCCGCCGCGCACCGTCTTGATGAGCTGGGCGTGGCGGCCGTCGTCCTCCAGCTTGCGGCGCAGCCGGCTGATGGCGACGTCGATCGCCCGGTCGAACGGCCCGGCCTGGCGCCCGCGCAGCAGGTCGAGCAGCATGTCGCGCGTCAGCACCCGGTTCGCCCGGTCCAGCAGCGCCGCCAGCAGGTCGTACTCGCCGCCGGTCAGCGCCACCTCGACGCCGTCCGGGCTGAGCAGCCGCCGCCGCGCCGGCTCCAGCGTCCAGCCGGCGAAGCGCAGCGCCTTGGCGGTGGCGCCGGAACGACGCTCCTCGCGCTCCGTGGTGCGGCGCAGCACCGCGCGCACCCGCGCCAGCAGCTCGCGCGGGTTGAACGGCTTGGCCAGGTAGTCGTCCGCGCCCATCTCCAGGCCGACGATGCGGTCGGTCTCCTCGCCCATCGCGGTCAGCATGATGATCGGCACGTCGCTCTGCTGTCGCAGCCAGCGCGCGAACTCCAGCCCGCCCTCGCCCGGCAGCATCAGGTCCAGGATCAGGAGCTGGTAGTGGCCCGCCGGCAGCGCCCGCCTGGCCTCGCGGGTGTCGCGCGCGGTGGTGACGCGGAACTGGTGGCGCTCCAGGAAGCGCGCGAGCAGGTCGCGGATCTCGCGGTCGTCGTCCACCACTAGGATATGCGGAGCGGTTTCCATCCGCAGGGTATACGGGCAAAGACGGCGGCCCGGCATCGCCACGTTGCACTTCTTTGCAAAGCAGGGTCGTCGTCCCGAAAGGAAAGCAGGCAAGGCTGGGCTCTGCCCAGACCCGCCAGGGCGAGCCGCCCTGGACCGGCGCAACTCAAGTAAAGCAGGTCCAGGGGCGCTGCCCCTGGCGGGTCCAGGGCGGAGCCCAGCCTTCCTTCCTGCCGCCTCAGCGGTCTCCATAGCCCCCCGGGTGCGCCTCGCGCCACGCGAACGCCGTGCGCACCATGTCGTCCAGGCTCCCCAGCCGCGGCGCCCACCCCGTCTGCGTGCGCAGCCGCGCGGACGAGGCCACCAAGATCGCCGGGTCGCCCGCCCGCCGCGGCGCCATCCGCACCGGCACCGCGCGCCCGCCGATGCGCTCCACCGCGCGGATCACCTCGCGCACGGAGTGGCCCTGGCCGCTGCCGATGTTGTAGGTGACCGAGCCGTGCGCGAGCCGGTCCAGCGCCAGCAGGTGCGCCTCGGCCAGGTCGCTGACGTGGACGTAGTCGCGGATGCAGGTGCCGTCGGGCGTCGGGTAGTCCTGGCCGAACAGGTCCAGCGCGTCCCTTCGCCCCAGCGCCGCGTCGATCACCAGCGGGATCAGGTGCGTCTCCGGGTCATGGTCCTCGCCGAGCCGCCCGCCCGGGTCCGCGCCGGCCGCGTTGAAGTAGCGCAGGCAGGCGACGTTCAGACCGCACAGCCGCGACGCCCAGCCGAGCGCGCGCTCGATCATCAGCTTGCTCTCCCCGTAGGGCGAGGACGGCGCGATGCGGGCGTCCTCGTCGATCGGGATCAGGTCGGGCTCGCCGAACAGGTTGGCCGTGGACGACAGCACGAACCGCTTCACGCCGTGGCGCACGCAGGCGTCGACCAGCCGCATCCCGCTGACGCCGTTGTCGAGCAGGTAGCGGAACGGCTCGCGCATACTCTCGCCGACCAGCGACAGGGCCGCGAAGTGCAGCACGCCGTCCCACGGGCCGTCGGCGAGCGCGGCCTCCATCGCCGCCTCGTCGTGCAGCGAGGCGCGCAGCAGGCGGGCCGGGGCGAGCACCGCGGCCTCGTGGCCCTTGGTGAGGTCGTCGAGCACCACGATCTCATGGCCACGCTCCGCCAGCGCCAGAACCACGTGGCTGCCGACGAAGCCGGCGCCGCCGGTCACAAGATATCGGCTCATGGTGGTCCCGCCTCCGTGCCGTGCCGCCTGGATCGCGGCCGGGCCTTCAGGATAGCGGCAGGCGGCCTCTCGTGCCATCCGACCCCGGAACGGGGCGCGAGGCAGGCGGGGCCGGAGGCTCTGACGCTGGGATTCACCAGGGCCGCCTTTCACGCCGGCGCTTGGGTACAATGCCAACGGCCAGATGCAATGGCCGATTCAACAGGCAAGGCCAGGGGCTCTGCCCCCAATGTCTGGAAGCGGGGACCCCGCCAAAG
>CAXSES010000513.1:0-2269 GCA_964236225.1 uncultured Acetobacteraceae bacterium | reverse complement strand
GTCCGCTCCGGCCAGCGCGGCGGGTCGCCCGCCAGCGCCGCCAGGTGCGCGCCCTGGTCGAAGCGCGGCAGCCCGGTCACCCCGGCCGGTGCCAGCGACACCCGAGTCACCCGCCCGACCAGAGACGGCAGCACCTCCAGACCCGCCCCGTGCGCCAGCAGGTTCGCCGCCAGCGAGGTGAGGAACGCCGTCTTGCCCGCCCGCGCCAGCCCGGTGACACCCACCCGCACCGTGCGCGGCACCACGTAGTCGAGCGGGTTCAGCACGGGCGCAGCCGCATACCCGTCGCCCGACCACGCCCCACCCGCGCCCCCGGCGCCGTCCGCAGCGACGCCGCCCGGTCCGGCACGGGCGGCGCCTAGGCCCGCTCGATCAGCTCGATCTTGTAGCCGTCCGGGTCCTCGACGAACGCGATCACCGTCGTCCCGTGCTTCACCGGGCCGGCCTCGCGCGTCACCTTGCCCTCGCCCGCGCGCACCGCCTCGCAGGCCGCCGCCACGTCCGGCACGCCCACCGCGAGGTGCCCAAACCCGGTGCCGACCTCGTACGCCTCCGCCTGTTCCCAGTTGTGAGTCAGCTCGATCTCCGCCTGGCCGTGCGCGTTGTCCTCGTAGCCGATGAACGCCAGCGTGTACTTCCCCGCCGGCACCTCGGTGCGGCGCAGCTCGCGCATCCCCAGCAGCGCGTAGAAGCCGATGCTGGCCTCCAGGTCGCGCACCCGGATCATCGTGTGCAGGTAGCTCTTGGCCATGACCAGAAATCCCGTGTTGCGGCGGCGTCAAGGCAAGGCCAGGGCTCTGCCCTGGACCCGCCAAAGGCTCGCCTTTGGAAACCCACATTGAAGCCAGCGCCTCAACCCCACCCGACGTGCCGCAGTTCCCATCGTGCGCCGGGTCCAGGGGCGAGGCTGGCCAAAGGTTCCGACGGCCCTCTTGGGCCGTTGAAAGGGCCAGACGAGGGGGCTCGCCCCTGGCGGGTCCAGGGCAGAGCCCTGGCCTTGCTGCCTGCTAAAGCAACTCCGGATCGAACCCCAGCAGGAACACCCCTGCCGCGTCCGCCGCCGCCACGCAGGCGGCGCGGTCGATCAGCAGCGTCCCCCCCGCCTCGAACGCCACCCCCCGCAGCCCCGCCGCCGCCGCCGCGCGCGGGGTCCGCGGCCCGATCGTCGGCAGGTCCGCGCGCCGGTCCTGTCCTGGCTTGGCCATCTTCACCAGCACGCCGCCCGGCCCGGGCCGCGCCAGCCCCCCCGCCCGCGCCAGCATCGCGTCCGTGCCCTCGATCGCTTCCACCGCCAGCACGATGCCCTGCTGCACCACGCAGGCCTGCCCGACATCCGCCTCGCCCAGCGCGCGCACTACCGCCACCCCGCGCCGCAGGTCCGCCAGCGCCGCCGCGTCCGCCGCCACCCGCCCGAGTTGTCCCGCCGGCCCCAGCGCCTCGGTCAGCACCTCGTGCGCGCCGAGCACCCGAAACCCCTCCTCGCCGAACACCCGCACCAGCGCCGCCAGCAGCCCGTCATCGCCGGAGAACGCCGCCCTCCCGATTCGCGCCAGGATTCTGGCGCCCTCCCGGTCCGGCCTGAGGTCCAGCAGCGACGGCCGCCGCACCGGCCCCACCAGCACTAGGTCGCAACACCCCGAGTCGCGCAGCAGCGCCAGGATGCGCCCGGCCGCACCCACCCGCGCCATGGCGTGCGGATAGTGCCCTATCACCGCGGGCTCTGCGAAATCCTCGAATCCCACGATGAACACCGGCCGCCCCACTGCCAGCGCTGCGCGCGCCACCTGTCCAGGCAGCGGGCCGCCCCCTGCCAGGATGCCGAGGCAACTCACGCCCTGGTTGGAATTCACCGCGGAAATCTGCTACCTTTCAGCGAGCGTCTTGACAATCATACAACCCTATATACGTCATCATCGCCTGTCTGCTTCTACATACTTGGCGTATCGCGCGCCAGGCAGATGTTTGGAACCGCCGCAATGGACAACGACGAGACTGGCCACGAGTACAGTGCGCTCGGCATCTGCCGGTGCCTGCGCATGCTGGCCGAGGAAGCTGCATCGATGAACCTTCCAGAGTCCGCCCGCACGCTGCGCGAAGCCATCCGTGTCTGCGAGCGCGAGAGCAGCCTTGGTCGGGCCGGCAGCATCGTCGTCAGCCGGGCCTTGCTTAATTAATATCAGCGGTCCTTTGGCCTGACCGGTTAAGCAGGCAAGCAAGGCCAGGGGCGCTGCCCCTGGACCCCGCCAAAGGCTCGCCTTTGGAAACCAAC
>CAXSES010000512.1:0-2273 GCA_964236225.1 uncultured Acetobacteraceae bacterium | reverse complement strand
GCCAGGGGCTCTGCCCCTGGACCCCGCCAAAGGCTCGCCTTTGGAAACCCCCCTTAAGTTGCGCCGGGTCCAGGGGCGGCTCGCCCCTGGCGGGTCTGGGCGTAGCCTGCCGAAGGTTCCAACGGCCCTCTTGGGCCGTTGGAATGGCAGGCGGAGGGAGAGCCCAGCCTTGCCTGCCGACGGGTCAGCCCTGGGGCCGCTTCCTCAGCGTCTCGCCCGGGTTGGCGGTGCCGCGGCGGGCAGGTCCTCCTCCAGGATCGTGAGGTGCACCGAGTAGGACACCTCGCCGTCCTCGCTGTCGCGGTGCAGGGTGCCGATCACCTCGTCGCCGGCCGTCACCTCGACCGATGCCCCGGCGCGCTTCGGCAACACCACGGCGATGCGCTGGCTCCCGAGCAGCGTGCGCAGGTAGGCCTGCACGCGGTCGCAATCGGATTTCGTCATTTCCGGGTTTCACCTCGCCACAGTTCACCGCCTCCAACGCCGGGTGCCGCGATTGGTCGCCGCGGTGGCGCCGCGCCCGGCTGGCGGCGGCAGTCGGCAGCAGGAAAGGTTGAGGCTCTGCCTCAAACTCCGCCAAAGGCTCGCCTTTGGAATCCAATACTTAAGTTGCGCCGGGTCCAGGGGCGGCTCGCCCCTGGCGGGTCTGGGCAGCGCCCAGCCTTGCCTGCTGCCTTCGCTACAGCCCCGCCGCCGCCAGGATGCGCTTCCGCAGGGCCGCGTCGGGCAGCGGCCCGGAGCCCGCGGCGGCGTTGGCGGCCATGTGGCCTGGGCTGGCGGTGCCGGGGATCACGCAGGTCACAGCCTCGTGGGCGAGGACGTATTTCAGCGCGAGCTGCGCCCAGGTGCGGCAGCCCAGATCGGCGGCGAAGCCGGGCAGCGCCTGGCGCTCCAGGCGGCGCACCAGCGCGCCCATGCCGAACGGCCGGTTGACCAGCACGGCGATCCCGCGCCCGGCGGCGAGCGGCAGCAGGCTGCGCTCCGCCGCGCGGTCGGCCACGGAGTAGTTGACCTGCACGAAGTCGATCGCCTCCTCTCGCATCACCGCCTCCAGCGCCGGCTGCTCGCCGGCCTTGAAGTGGGTGATGCCGATGTGGCGCACCCTGCCCTCCGCCTGCCACGCGCGCAGCGTCGGCAGGTGGGCCTGCCAGTCGACCAGGTTGTGGATCTGCGCCAGGTCGAGCCGCGCCACGCCCAGCAGCGCCAGGGATTGCTGCAACTGGGCGAGGCCCGCCTCGCGGCCGTGGCACCAGACCTTGGTGGCGACGAACGCCCGGTCCCGGTACGCCGGGTCCTGCGCGCAGAGCGAGCCGAGGGTCGCGCCGACCACGGCCTCCGCGCGCCCGTACATCGGCGAGCTGTCGACCAGAGTGCCGCCGGCGTCGAGCAGGGTTTGCAGCACGCCGCGCAGCGGCAGGCGCTCCCCGGGCGACGCGCCGACGTTGAACGCCCGCCAGGTGCCGCAGCCGATCACCGGCAGCGCCTCGCCCGTGGACGGGATGGGTCGTGTCAGCATTCTGGGTGCCTCCGGTCCGGGTCGCACATGGCCTGCCCCGGCCGGCCTTCCAGGCGGCGGGCGGAGCCGCGCGCGCCGGGAGGTGGCGGCAGCCGGCCCTGGAACCCCGGCGGGCGCCGCGCCGTTCACGGGAGGGTCGCACGGCCCGCATCCCTGCCGGGCGAGACAGGACCAGGAGCGTGGACACGATGCAGAAGCTGCCGGCCGCCGCCCTCGCCACCGCCTGCGTCGTGGGGGCGCAGCTCTGCGGCAAGCCGTTCAGCCCCACGCCGGGCCATCCGCGCACCGCGATCTGGTACGCCTCGCTGCGCAAGCCGTCCTTCACGCCGCCGGGGCCGGTGTTCGCGGTGGCGTGGACCGGGCTCGACGCGCTGCTCGGCTACGCGGGCTACCGGCTGCTCACGGCGGCGCCGGGGCCGCGGCGGACCCGCGCCCTGGGGGCGTGGGCGACCAACCTGCTGGGCGTGGCGGGGTTCTCGTGGGTGCTGTTCGGGCGCAAGCGGCTCGACGAGGCGCTCGAGGTCACGCTGGGCATGGTGGGCAGCTCGGTCGCGGCCGTGGCCACCGCGGCGCAGGTGGACCGGCCGGCCGCCTGGGCGTGCGTGCCGCTGGCGGGGTGGGTGGCGTTCGCGGCGCTGCTGCAGGAGGAGGTCTGGCGGCGCAACGCCTGAGTGGAAGCAAGCAAGGCTGGGCTCTGCCCCATGCCTGGAAGCGGGGACCCGCCAGGAGCGAAGCCGCCCCTGGACCCGGCTCACCT
>CAXSES010000511.1:0-2295 GCA_964236225.1 uncultured Acetobacteraceae bacterium | reverse complement strand
GCTTCCAGGCATGGGGCAGAGCCCTGGCCTTGCCTGCCTCGCAGGTCACAACAAGGCCGGCGGCATCACTCCGCCTCCAGGCTGGCCTTCGCCTGGCGCAGCGCCTTGATCTCCTCCGCGTCCTGCACCGGGAACGTCGGATCAAGGCTTTCGAGCGCCTGCACGATCGTCTCGACCACCACCAGCCGCGCGAACCATTTGTGGTCCGCCGGCACGACGAACCACGGCGCCACCATGGTCGAGGTCGCAGAGATCGCCGCCTCGTAGGCCCGCTGGTAGTCGTCCCAGTACGGCCGCTCCGTCAGGTCCGCGGGCGAGAGCTTCCACGTCTTCTGCGGATGCTCGAGTCGGCTGAGGAAGCGGCGGCGCTGCTCGTCCTTGGAGATGTGCAGGAACACCTTGAGGATCGTCACGCCCTGCCGCGCCAGGTAGGCCTCGAACGCGGCGATGTCGCCCAGCCTGTCCTCCCAGAACGCGGCGTGGCGCGCCGGCTCGCGCAGCATCGGGTCGAGCCGCTCCGGGTGCACGCGCGCCACCAGAACGTCCTCGTAATGGCTGCGGTTGAACAGGGCGATCTCGCCGCGCAGCGGCATCGCGGAGTGGACCCGGCGCAGGAAGTCCTGCTGCGTCTCCGCGCCGCCCGGCTGCTTGAACGAGGTGACGCGCACGCCCTGCGGGTTCACCCCGGACATCACGTGGCGGATGGTGCTGTCCTTGCCGCCGGCGTCCATGGCCTGCAGCACCACCAGCAGAGAGCGCTCCGCCGCCGCCGCCAGCACGAACTGCAGCTTCGCCAGCCGCCGCACCGACCCGGCGAGCAGCGCGGCGGCCTGCGCCTTGTCGAAGCCGGGCGCCACCTCGCCAGGGTCCCGGCGGTCCAGGCCGGCCTCGCCGCCCTCGATCCGGTAGCGGGCCGGCAGCCCTGCCAGCACGTCGCGGCTCACGCGCGGCCCCGCCCCAACCGCCACGGCCCAGGCTGTCGCAACACTGACCGCCGTGACCCTGACCGCCGCAACCCTGGCTGCCGTGGCCCGGGCGGGCGGGCACCCGACATCCTCACCCCTGTCCGGACGGGCACCTGGCTCACACGCCCTTGCGCTTGACCGTGAAGCTGCCCGGCCCCTGGCAGGTCGGCATCATCTCCACTCGGTTGATGTTGACGTGGCGCGGCAGGGCGACGACCCAGCCCACCGCCTCCGCGATGTCCTCGGCGGTGAGCGGCTCGGTGCCCTCGTAGACCTTGGCCGCCTTCGCCGCGTCGCCGTCGAAGCGCACGGTGCTGAACTCCGTGCCGCCGCACAGGCCCGGCTCGATGTCGGTGACGCGCACGAAGCTGCCGGCCAGGTCGGCCTTCAGGTTCAGCGTGAACTGCTTCACGAACGCCTTGGTGGCGCCGTACACGTGCCCGCCCGGATACGGGTAGCTGCCCGCGATGCTGCCGAGGTTGACCACGTGGCCCGTGTCGCGCTCGACCATGCCCGGCAGGATCGCGTGCGTGAGGTGGATCAGCCCGGTGACGTTGGTCGCGACCATCGTGTCCCAGTCGGCGAGCGAGGCCTTCTGCGCCGGGTCGAGGCCCAGCGCGAGCCCGGCGTTGTTCACCAGCACGTCGATCTCGCGCCACCCCTCCGGCAGGCTGCCCGGCAGGGCGGCGACGGCCGCCGCGTCGGTGACGTCGAGCGGCCACGCCAGCACCGCCTCGCCCAGCTCGGCGCGCAACGCCTCCAGCCGGTCGGCGCGCCGCCCCGCGACGATCACCCGCAGGCCGTCGCGCACCAGCCGGCGCGCGATCGCGGTGCCGAAGCCCGCCGTCGCCCCGGTGACGAGCGCGGTGCGGCTCATGCCACGTCGACCGTGACGTCGATGTTGCCGCGCGTCGCCTTGGAATACGGGCACACCTCCTCGTGGGCGCGGCGCACCATCGCCTCGGCCTGCGCGCGCTCGACGCCGTCCAGCTTCGCCGTGAGGTGCACCGCGAGGAAGAAGCCGCCGTCGTTCTTGTCGATGGTCACGGCGGCGGTGACGTGCACGCCCTCCGGCCTGACCTTCTCCGCGCCCGCGATCGCGATCAGCGCCTGGCCGAAGCACGCGGAGTAGCCGGCGGCGAACAGCGCCTCGGGGTTGGTGGCGCCGTCGCCGCCCGGGCCGCCCAGCTCCCTGGGCGGCCGCAGGTCGAGGTCGATCACGCCGTCCCCGGTGCGGACGTGCCCGTTGCGGCCGGCGGTCGTGGTGGCAGTCGCGGTGTAGGCCATGGCGGGTCTCCTCGGGGCTATGTGCGGGCTGAACGCGGCAAGG
>CAXSES010000510.1:0-2296 GCA_964236225.1 uncultured Acetobacteraceae bacterium | reverse complement strand
GCAGGTCTCCCTGCCTGCGCGGCTTGCGCCCGCCTGCCTCGCCGCCAGTTCTGATGCTTGACGGAGGGTTATCGCATGGCTGAGGTCGTGGTCATCACCGGGGGCAGCGCCGGCATCGGGCTTGCGGCGGCCCACGCCTTCGCGGTGCGCGGCGACAGCGTCGGCCTGGTCGCACGCGGCGCCGATCGGCTCGCCGAGGCGCGCGCCGGGCTGGAGGCGCTGGGCGCCAGGGTGCACGCCGTGGCCGCGGACGTGGCCGACTCGGACGCCGTGGAAGCGGCGGCGCGCGAGATCGAGGCCGCGCTCGGGCCGATCACGGTGTGGGTCAACAACGCGATGGCCACGCTCTACGCGCCGGTGCGGGTCGCGGACGAGGCGGAGATCCGCCGCGTCACCGAGGTGACCTACCTGGGCGCGGTCAACGGCACCAAGGCGGCGCTGCGGCGCATGGCCGGCGGCGGCACGATCGTGCAGGTCAGCTCCGTGCTGGCGTGGCGGGGCGCGCCGGTGCAGGCGGCGTATTGCGGCGCGAAGTTCGCGCTGCGCGGGTTCACCGAGGCGCTGCGCTCCGAGCTGATCCATGACGGGCTCGACGTGCATCTGGCGATGGTGCACCTGCCCGCGGTCGACACGCCGCAGTTCGACTGGGCGCGCAACCGCACCGGCCAGCGCGCCAAGGCGCCGGACCCGGTTTACACGCCCGAGACGGCGGCGAAGGCGATCGTGTTCGCGGCCACGCACCGCCGGCGCGACGTGTGGGTCGGGTGGCAGACCCCGCCGACGATCCTGGCGGCGCGGCTGGCGCCGGGGGTCCTGGACAGGGTGCTGGCGAGGAAGGGCTACGAGGGGCAGCTCGACGGGCGGCGGCAGGCGACCACGGCGGGCAACCTGTTCGAGCCGGCGGCCGGGCCGGCGGTGGCGGCCGGCCGGTTCGGCGCGCGGGCGAGGGACGGGGCGCGCGAGATCTTCAGCAGCCGGCAGGCGGACGCTGTGGCGGCGGGCGTGCTGCTGGGCGGGGCGGTCGGGCTCGCGGCGCTGGCGATGGCGCCGCTGCTGCCGCTGGCGCTGCTGCGGCGCGGCAGGCGAGGCTGAGGCTCGGCAATACTGGCGGCCGAGTGCGATGGTCGGTCAGGCAAGCAAGGCTGGGCTCTGCCCAGACCCGCCAGGGGGGAGCCCCCCCTGGACCCGGCGCAACTTAGGCAGGAGATTCCGGAGGCGAGCCTTTGGCGGGCGGCGCTTCCGAACATCGAGGCAGGGCGCCTGGCCTGGTCTGCGAGTCGCAGCCGTGGCTTCCGGTTTGCGCGGCCGGGCTGCTACACCGTCGGGCCGGGCGCGGCGTCCCTGCGCCCCTCACAGCGACAGAGACGGGCTTCGATGGCCGGGCATTCCCATTCCAAGAACATCATGCACCGCAAGGGCGCCCAGGACGCAAGCCGCGCCCGCGCCTTCGCCCGGCTGATCCGCGAGATCACTGTGGCCGCGCGCTCCGGGCTGCCGGAGGTGGGGGCGAACCCGCGGCTGCGGGCGGCGGTCTCGGCGGCGCGCCAGGCCAACATGCCGCGCGACACGGTGGAGCGCGCCATCAAGAAGGCCTCCGGGCCAGCCACCGGCGAGGACTACGCCGAGGTGCGCTACGAGGGCTACGGGCCGAGCGGGGTCGCGGTGATCGTCGAGGCGCTCACCGACAACCGCAACCGCACCGCGTCCGACATCCGCACCGCGTTCAACAAGAGCGGCGGCGTGCTGGGCGAGACCAACTCCGTGGCGTTCCTGTTCACCCGGCTGGGGATCGTGCGCTACACGCTGGCGGCGGCGAGCGCGGACGCGATGCTGGAGGCGGCGATCGAGGCGGGGGCGGACGACGTCGAGACAGGGGCGGACGGGCATGAGGTGACGTGCGGCATCGACGGGTTCTTCGCTGTGCGCGACGCGCTGGAGGCCAGGTTCGGGGCGCCGGAGGAGGCGAAGCTGGACTGGCGGCCGACCATGGTCGTGACGCTCGACGAGGCGAAGGCGGCGGGGATGCTCAAGCTGCTCGACGCGCTGGACGACAACGACGACGTGCAGAGCGTCTACGTGAACTCGGAGATCCCGCAGGACGTCCTGGCGCGGCTCGGGGCGTGAAGGAAGGCAAGGCCAGGGCTCTGCCCCATTGCTTGGAAGCGGGGACCCGCCAGGGGCAGCGCCCCTGGACCGGCGCACATGAGGCGAGTCGGCGTGGGGTGCCACCGGCCCTCGCCGGGGTTTCCAAAGGCGAGCCTTTGGCGGGGTCCCCGCTTCCAGGCATGGGGGGCAG
>CAXSES010000509.1:0-2315 GCA_964236225.1 uncultured Acetobacteraceae bacterium | reverse complement strand
TCTGCCCCTGGACCCCGCTCAAGGCAATTGCCTTGAGAATCCTCGACTTAAGTCAAGGGATCAAAGGGTCCTCGGACCCTTTGCGGGTCTGGGCAGAGCCCAGCCTTGCTTGCTTCCTTCAGGCGACGCGGCCCGGGACTCCCGCGCCCCGGGCCTGCGCCCTCACTCCGCGGCGCGCTCGATCGCCGGCGCGTCGGTCCGCACACGCTGCTGGTCGCGCCCTGCGGCGACGGCCTTGAGCTTGTTCATCACGCTGCCCGTGCCCGCCGGGATCAGGCGGCCCACGATGACGTTCTCCTTGAGCCCCATCAGGTTGTCGACCTTGCCGGCCGTGGCCGCCTCGGTGAGCACCCGCGTCGTCTCCTGGAAGGAGGCGGCGCTGATGAAGCTGTGCGTCTGCAGCGACGCCTTGGTGATGCCCTGAAGCACAGGCATCCCCACCGCCGGGCGCTCGTCCGCGGCGAGCCGCTTGGCGTTCTCGCCCTCGAACTCGATCCGGTCGACGGTCTCGCCCACCAGGTAGGTCGTGTCGCCGGGCTCCATGATCTCGATCTTCTGGAGCATCTGGCGGACGATGACCTCGATGTGCTTGTCGTTGATCTTCACGCCCTGCAGCCGGTAGACGTCCTGGATCTCGTTGACGAGGTAGTCGGACAGCGCCTCGACCCCCATCACCTTGAGGATGTCGTGCGGCACGCGCGGCCCGTCGACCAGAGGCTCGCCACGCCTGACGAAGTCGCCCTCCTGGACAGAGAGGTGCTTGCCCTTCGGGATCAGGTACTCGGTCTCCTCGCTGGTCTCGTCGTTCTTGACGATGATGCGGCGCTTGGCCTTGTAGTCCTTGCCGAACTCCACGCGGCCGTCGGTCTCGGCGATGATCGCGTGGTCCTTCGGGCGCCTCGCCTCGAACAGCTCGGCCACGCGCGGCAGGCCGCCGGTGATGTCGCGAGTCTTGCTGCCCTCGCGCGGGATGCGGGCCAGCACGTCGCCGGCCTGCACGCTCACGCCGTTCTCCACCGACAGGATCGAATCCGGCGTGAGGAAGTAGCGCGCCTCCGCCCCGCTCGGCAGCTTGAGCACGTCGCCGCGGTCGTCCTTCACCTGCAACCGGGGACGAAGGTCGACGCCCTTGGCCACCTGCTTGTAGTCCACCACCACGCGCGAGGTCAGGCCCGTCACCTCGTCCATGCGCTCGACCAACGTGATCGAGTCGATCAGGTCGAGATACTCCACCTGGCCCGACCGCTCGGTGATGATCGGCAGGGTGTAGGGGTCCCACTCCGCCAGCTTCTGCAGGCGCGTGACCTGCGCGCCGTCATCGACCAGCAGCCGCGCGCCGTAGGGCACGCGGAAGCGGGCGCGCTCGCGGCCCTTGTCGTCCTGAAGCACGATCTCGCAGTTTCGCGCCATCACCACCGGCACGCCCATCGAGTTCTGCACGACGTTGCGGTTGCGCACAGCGACCGTGCCCTCGTGGCTGGCCTCCACGCTGGACTGCTCCGCGCCGCGCTGCGCCGCGCCGCCGATGTGGAAGGTGCGCATGGTGAGCTGGGTGCCCGGCTCGCCGATCGACTGCGCCGCGATCACGCCGACCGCCTCGCCGATGTTGACGGAGGTGCCGCGCGCCAGGTCGCGCCCGTAGCAGGCGCCGCACACGCCGACCCGGCTGTCGCAGGTCAGCACGGAGCGGATCTTCATCACCTCCACGCCGGCCTGCTCGATGCGCTCCGCGATCTCCTCGTCGATCAGGGTGTTGCGCGGCGTGAGCACCGCGTTGGTGGACGGGTCGAGCGTGTCCTCGGCCGTGGTGCGGCCGAGCGTGCGCTCGGACAGCGAGGAGACGACCTCGCCGCCGTCCATCACCGCACGCACGGTCAGGCCGCGCTCGGTGCCGCAATCCTCCTCGACGATGATGCAGTCCTGCGCCACGTCGACGAGACGGCGCGTCAGGTAGCCGGAGTTCGCGGTCTTCAGCGCGGTGTCAGCGAGGCCCTTGCGGGCGCCGTGAGTGGAGGTGAAGTAGTCGAGGACGGAGAGGCCCTCCTTGAAGTTGGCGATGATCGGCTGCTCGATGATCTCGCCGGACGGCTTGGCCATCAGGCCGCGCATCCCCGCGAGCTGCTTCATCTGCGCGGGCGAGCCGCGGGCGCCGGAGTGGCTCATCATCCACACCGAGTTGGTGGGCTTGCCGATCTCCTGGCGGGAGATCTCCTTCATCATCGCGGCCTGCACGTCGTCCGTGCAGCGCGACCAGGCGTCGACCACCTTGTTGTAGCGCTCGCCGGCGGTGATCAGGCCGTCCTGGTACTGCTGCT
>CAXSES010000508.1:0-2319 GCA_964236225.1 uncultured Acetobacteraceae bacterium | reverse complement strand
ATGCTTGAAGGCGGGGCCTCAACCTTGCCTGCTTTCCTGGCTCCGCTTGAAACCCCCCTCCCCCTGGCGCATATCGCCCCCGCCGCGGCCGTCGCCGGTCGCCACACGGAGGGAGCCCGACCATGAGCGACGCAGGTGCCACGACCCCCGACGCCACGGTTCCCCATGTTCCAGCGCCGGGCGAGGAGCGCCACGCCTTCGGCGCCGAGGTCGGCCGCCTGCTCGACCTGGTGGTGCACTCCCTCTACTCCGAGCGCGAGATCTTCCTGCGCGAGCTGGTCGCCAACGCCGCCGACGCCACCGACCGCCGCCGCTTCGAGTCCCTGACCGACCCCGCCCTCGGCTCGCCCGAGGCCGCGCAGGTCCGCATCGTCCCCGACAAGGACGCGCGCACCCTCACCGTCACCGACGACGGCATCGGCATGAGCCGCGACGAGCTGCTCTCCAACCTCGGCACCATCGCCCGCTCCGGCACCCGCGCCTTCGGCCAGACGCTCTCCGAGGGCGACGCGAGGAAGGCCGACGCCCCCAGCCTGATCGGCCAGTTCGGCGTCGGCTTCTACTCCGCCTTCATGGTCGCCGACCGCGTCGACGTCACCTCTCGCCGGGCCGGCACCTCCGAGGCCTGGCGCTGGTCCTCGGACGGCCGCGGCGACTACACCATCGCGCCCGCCGAGCGCGCCACCGCCGGCACCACCATCGTGATGCACGTCAAGGCCGACGCCGACGAGTTCCTGGAGAGCCACCGCCTGCAGTCGATCGTGCGCAAATGGGCCGACGGCATCACCCTGCCGATCGTGATCGTGCGCGACGGCGAGGACGTCGCCGCCAACGAGGGCACCGCCCTCTGGCGCAAGCCCAAATCCGAGGTGACGGAGGAGGCCTACGCGGAGCTGTACCGCCACGTCGCCCACGCCTTCGACACCCCCTGGGCCACCCTGCACTGGCGCGCCGAGGGCAGCGTCGAGTACTCCGCCCTGCTGTTCGTCCCAGGCATGCGCCCGTTCGAGCCGGTGGAGGGCGAGCGAGAGAGCCGCGTGCGCCTGCACGTGCGCCGCATGTTCATCACCGACGACGCCAAGCTGCTGCCACCCTGGCTGCGCTTCGTCCAGGGCGTGGTCGACACCGAGGACCTGCCGCTCAACGTCTCGCGCGAGATGCTCCAGGCCACCCCCGTCCTCGCCCGAATCCGCAAGGCCGTCACCAACCGCGTGCTGTCCGAGCTGAAGACCCGCGCCAAGGACGAGGCCGCCTACGCCACCTTCTGGGAGAATTTCGGCCCCGTCCTCAAGGAGGGCGTCTGGGAGGACAACGAGCACCGCGCCGCGCTGTCCGAGCTGATGCGCTTCCGCTCCACGGTGCCCGCGACCGTGCCCGCGACCCTGGCCACCCCGCCGACGGGCGCGCCCGGCTCCTCCGCGAACGCGGGCACGCCGGACCTTCCCGACGACGCCTCCCCCGAGGGCACTGCGCTCGACGACGCCAGCCTGGAGGATGCGTTCCCAGGAGCGCCCGGCCCGCTCGACGCCGGCGCCCCCGCCCCGGACGGAGTCGCCGACGCAGAGATCGTCGACGATGCCGATCCCCTGGTCGGCGGCGGTGGCGACGCGGCGACGCCCGCCGCCGGCCTGGTCTCTCTGCACGCCTACGTGTCGCGCATGAAGCCCGGCCAGGAGGCGATCTACATCCTCGCCGGCGACAACCCCGACGCCCTGGCCGCCTCGCCGCAGCTCGAAGGCTTCCGCGCCCGCGGCGTCGAGGTGCTGCTGCTCGCCGACCCGGTGGACGCGTTCTGGCCGGAACGCCTCGACGCCTACGACGGCAAGCCGATCCGCAGCGTCACCCAGGGTGCCGCTGACCTCTCGAAGCTGGAGCCCATCGCCCCCGGCGGCGACGCGCCCGCCTCGCTCGACGCCCTGCTGCCCGCGCTGAAGGCCGCGCTCGGCGCCGATGTCGGCGACATCCGCGGCACCGACCGCCTCACGGAGAGCGCCGTGGTGCTCGGCGCCAGCGAGCACGGCCCCGACCTGCAGATGCAGCGCCTGATGCGCCGCGCCGGCCGCGCCATGCCCACTCCCCCGCCGATCCTGGAGCTGAACCCCCGCCACCCCCTGATCCGCCGCCTCGCCGGGCGCGCCGCCGCAGGCGAGGACCTGGCCGACGCCGCCCACACCCTGCTCGACCTGGCCCGCGTGCAGGACGGCGAGTCCCCGCGCGACCCGGCCGCGTTCGCGCGCCGCGTGGCCGTGGCGCTCGCGGGCTGACGCAAGGCCGGGGATCGTGTCCCGCGCCAGGAAGCAAGGCCAGGGGCTCTGCCCC
>CAXSES010000507.1:0-2322 GCA_964236225.1 uncultured Acetobacteraceae bacterium | reverse complement strand
CCTTTGCGGGTCTGGGCGGAGCCCGGCGCCTGCCTGCCTGCCTGATGGCCCCCCGCCGCCTGCGTTCCGCCGGCATCCGGCTCGCGACGGTGTACGCCGCCCTGTTCGGGATGAGCGCGCTCGCGCTGGTGCTGTTCATCTGGTGGGCGACGGCGGGGCTGCTGGAGCGCGAGGTCGAGGCCACGATCCACGCCGACGCCCAGGGCCTGCTCGACCGCGTCGCGGAGGGCGGCCTGCCGGCGCTGGTCGGAAGCATCCAGGACCGCATGTCCGAGGACGTGGACGACGAGACGCTCTACCTGCTCGTCGACGGCGAGGGCCGCCCCGTCGCGGGCAACCTGGAGCGCTGGCCCGCCGCGGTCGCCGTGACCGGGGCCTGGTACGAGCTGGTGGTGCAGCGCGCGGGCACCCGGACGCTGGCGGAGGTGGAGCGCATCGACCTGCCCGGCCGCTTCCGCCTGCTGGTCGGGCGCGACGTGCGCACCCGCGCGCAACTGCGCCACCTGCTGGGCGAGGCCCTGCTCTGGGCGCTGGTCCTGGTGGCGGCGCTGAGCGTCGCGGGCGCCTTGGTGGTGCGCGGCCTGTTCCGCCGCATGCTGGCCGACGTGTCGCGCACCGCGGACGCCATCGCGGCCGGCGACCTGGCGCAGCGCGTGCGGCTGTCCGGGCGCGGCGACGAGTTCGACCGCCTCGCGGACACGATCAACGACATGCTCGACCGCATCGCGCGGCTGATGGACGGGGTGCGCCAGGTGTCCAACGCCATCGCCCACGACCTGCGCACCCCGATCACGCGCGCCCGCGCGCGGCTGGAGGACGCCGCCCTGCACGCCGGCACGGACGGCGAGCTGCGCGCCGCCGTGGAGCGCGCGGTGGCCGACCTGGACAACGTCACAGGGGTGTTCCAGGCCCTGCTGCGCATCGCGGAGATCGAGGCCGGGTCCAGGCGGGCCGCCTTCGCGGCGTTCGACTGCGTGCCGGTGCTGCGCGACCTGGCGGAGCTGTACGGCGCGCTGGCGGAGGAGCGCGGGCTGCTGCTGTCTCTGGACCTGCCGCCGGCGCTGCGGCTGCGCGGCGACCGCGCGCTGCTGCAGCAGGCGGTGGCCAACCTGCTCGACAACGCGGTGAAGTTCTCCCCCGCCGGCGGCAGGGTGTGCCTGGCCGCCGGCGCCGCCGGCCCGGACGGCGCCGCCGCGCGCCCGACCTCGCCGGCTCCGCCTCCGCCTGTCCTCGAAAACGCCGGGCGTGTCCTCGGGAGCGCCGGGCCTGTTCCCGGGAACGCGGGGCTTGTTCCCGGGAGCGCGGGGCCTGGCATGATCTCCCCGGCCGCAGGCCCCGCCGCCACGGGCGCGGGCGCGCAGGCGCGCGCGGCACAGGCCGGGGGCGTCGCGGCCGGCGCGACCCCGCAGCCGCGCGGCCGTTCGGGCCTGGCCGCGCCCTCGCCGCGCACGGTGCGGATCACGGTCACGGACGCGGGTCCCGGCATTCCGGCCGACGATCTGGACAAGGCGGCGGAGCGGTTCTTCCGCGGCGAGGCGGCCCGCCACACGCCCGGCTCCGGTCTGGGCCTCGCCCTGGTGCAGGCGGTGGCGCAGTTGCACGGCGGCACGCTGCGGCTGTGCGACGCGGCCCCGGGGCTGCGCGCCACCCTGGCGCTCCCGGCGCCGGACCAGCCCTCCGGCGAGGAGGATGCCGCGCCCCCGCCGATGCCTGGCCGTCCCGACGCAGCGCCCCCGGGCCCGGCGCGCGACGCGGGTGGACGCGGCTTCATCCGCTCCCCACCGGGCCTCAAGCTGTGACCGGCTACGCAGGAAAGGTGCGCGCCCCCCTCCTCCTGTCCGGTCTCGTCGTGCTGGCCGCGACCCGGCTCCATGCCCAGCCGCCCCCGGTCGCCGTCACCACGGACACGCCCGAATATTGCGAGCGCATGACGGCGCGCGTCGAGACCTGCCCGGATCTGACCGCCGAGATGCACCGCCTGCTCGACGAGGGCCGCCACCTGTGCGGGCGCGGCGAGGTGCGCGGCGGCATCATGCGCCTGCGACGCGCCCTGCTGCTGATCCAGGACCGTGACCGCGCGGCGCCGGCCACCGAGGCCGGCGGCGCCTCGGAGTGACTGGCGAAGCAAGCAAGGTTGAGGCTCCGCCTTCAAGCATGGGCCTCAAACTCCGCCAAAGGCTCGCCTTTGGAATCCATTCCTTAATTAAGGCCGGTCCAGGGGGGGCTTCCCCCTGGCGGGTCTGGGCGTAGCTTGCCGAAGGTTCCGACGACCCTCTTGGGTCGTTGGAAGGGCAGGCGAAGGGAGAGCCCAGCCTTGCCTGC
>CAXSES010000506.1:0-2324 GCA_964236225.1 uncultured Acetobacteraceae bacterium | reverse complement strand
TAGGCAATCTTGCTCTAAGTTGCGCCGGGTCCAGGGGCGGCTCGCCCCCGCCTTCAAGCACGGGGCGGGTCTGGGCAGAGCCCAGCCTTGCTCTCTTCCGGCTGGCACGAAAAATGCCGCGCCGCCGAGAAAGGTTCTCCCTCTGTAAAGGTTCTGCCCCTAGACTGCCCGCATGGCGATCGGTCCCAGGATAGGTCCACGGCTGGAATTCAGGCAGAGCCAGTCGCTGGTGATGACGCCGCAGCTCCGCCAGGCGATCAAGCTGCTGCAGTTCACCAACCTGGAGGCCGCCGCCTTCGTCGACGAGGAGCTGGAGCGCAACCCGCTTCTGGAGCGCGACGACCGCTCGGAGCGGTTCGGGGAGGCCCCCGCCCTCGACCAGCGCCCTGTCGCCGTGGCCGAGGGCGCGGAGGCGGTGGAGCTGGTGGCGGGCGCCACCATGGCGGAGGCCGGGCCGCTCGACACCGGCGTCGACGACCGTTTCGAGCAGCACGGCGCCGCCGACGGCGCCGCGCCCGAGCCCGCCAGCTTCGGCAAGGCTGGCGGTGGCGGCTTCGAGGGCGACGACCGCGGCATCGACGACCTGGCGGAGGACCCGCGCGGCCTGCGCGACCACCTGGGCGAGCAGCTTCGCCTGGGCTTCGCCGACCCGGCGGAGCGCATGATCGGCGCCCACCTGATCGCGCTGCTCGACCCCGCAGGCCGGCTCTGCGCCGAGCCCGCGGACATCGCGCGCGCCCTGGGCTGCGCGGTCGGGTGCGTGGAGGCGGTGCGGGCGAGGATGATGCGCTTCGACCCGGTGGGGCTGTTCGCGCGATCCTTGCGCGAGTGCCTCGCCGCCCAGCTCGCGGAGCTGGACCGCCTCGACCCAGCGATGGCCACGCTGCTCGACCACCTCGACCTGCTCGGCCGCCGCGAGCACCGCCGCCTGATGCAGCTCTGCGGCGTGGACTGGGAGGACCTCGCCCAGATGATCGCGGAGGTCAGGGCGCTCGACCCCAAGCCAGGCGCCCGCTTCGACATCCCGCCGGCGCACAGCGTCATCCCCGACGTGCTGATGCGCCGCGCCGCGGACGGCGCCTGGCTGCTGGAGCTGAACCCGGAGACCATGCCCCGCGTCCTGGTCAACGAGAGCTACCACGCCCGAGTCAGCCTGCGCGCCGGGCGCGAGGAGAAGAGCTTCCTGTCCGAGAAGCTGAGCACCGCCAACTGGCTTGTGAAGTCGCTCCAGCAGCGCGCGCAGACCATCCTCAAGGTCGCCGCGGAGATCGTGCGCCGCCAGGACGGCTTCTTCCGCCAGGGCATCGGCCACATGCGCCCGCTGATCCTGCGCGACATCGCCGACGCGGTGGAGATGCACGAGAGCACCGTCAGCCGCGTCACCGCCAACAAGTACATCGCCACCCCGCGCGGCACCTTCGAGCTGAAGTACTTCTTCACCACCGCCATCGCCGGCACCGCGGGCGGCGAGAGCCACAGCGCGGAGACGGTGCGCCACCGCATCCGCGCCATGGTGCTGGCCGAGGCCGCCGGGGACGTGCTGAGCGACGATGCGATCGTGATGGCGCTGCGCGGCGAGGGCGTGGACATCGCGCGGCGAACGGTCGCTAAATACCGCGAGGCGCTGCGCATCCCCAGCTCGGTGCAGCGCAAGCGGGAGAAGGCGGTGCCGGCCTGACAGCCCACGACCGGGCGCCCAGGCCCGCCCTCCCGGCCACGAGAGCGGCGGGAGGCGGATTCATGCAGATCACCGTGTCGGGCAAGCAGATCGAGCTGTCGGACTCCCTGCGCGCCAGGGTCGGAGAGCAGCTCGACGGGATCGCCGGCAAGTACTTCGACCACGCGCTCGAGGCCCACGTCACCTTCGGCCGGGCACGCTCGTTCTTCACCTGCGACATCAACGTCCACGCCGGGCGCGGCCTCAGCCTGCGCGGCGAGGGCGAGGCCGCCGACGCCAACGCCGCCTTCGACGACGCCGCGGAGCACATCGCCAAGCGCCTGCGCCGCTACCGCCGCCGCGTCAACGACCACTCGCGCGACCTCGCCAACCGAAGCAAGCCGGAGCCCGCCCGCGGCTACGTGCTGCGCGCAGAGGACGAAGCGCCGCTCGCCGAGCCAGGCGCCGCGGAGACCTTCGCCACAGTGATCGCGGAGCAGGCGGTCGAGATCAGCCGGCTCACCGTGGGCGAGGCGGTGATGCGCATGGACCTCGCGGACCAGCCGGTGCTGATGTTCCGCAACTCCGGGTCGGGCGAGCTGAACGTCGTCTACCGCAGGCAGGACGGGAACGTGGGGTGGATCGATCCGGCGACGGCCTGACGGGA
>CAXSES010000505.1:0-2327 GCA_964236225.1 uncultured Acetobacteraceae bacterium | reverse complement strand
GGACCCCGCCAAAGGCTCGCCTTTGGAATCCACTACTTAAGTAAAGCCGGTCCAGGGGCGGCTCGCCCTTGGCGGGTCTGGGCAGAGCCCAGCCTTGCTTCGCCTACAAGTCAATCAGGGCCGTTGGTATCAGATACTGGACTCCAAAGGCGAGCCTTTGGCGGATGAGGCAGAGCCTCGACCCTGCTTCCTGTCTCCCGCCAACAAAAAGGCCGGCCCCCGAGGGGACCGGCCTGATCGTCGTCGCGACGCGCCAGGGCTTAGGAGAAGTTGCCCGAGCCGAGGTTGGTGTAGTTCTGGAACACGATCTTGGTCTGGTCGGACAGAGTGATGGTGGTGGAGCCGCCGGAGACGGTCGCGCTCTTGAGCACGTCGGCGGCCGCGTCTGCCGTGTAACCGGAGAGGGCGATCTTGTCGGCGGACTTGAAGTCGGCGATGACGTCGGTGGCGCCGCCGGTGTTGCTGGCGACGAAGTCGTAGGTGTTGACGCCGTCGGCGCCGCCGGTGAGCGAGGAGGCGCCAGAGCGGACCACGAACAGGTCGCCGCCGCTGCCGCCAAGGATCGTGTTGGCGCCGAGGCCGCCGAACAGCGTGTCGTTGCCGCCCGTGGAGCCGCTGGCGTCGAGCTTGGCGCTGTCGATCACCGTCAGGGTGTTGCCGCCGACGTTGCCGGTGAAGGTCACCGAGCCGCCGTTGGCCCCGAACAGGGTCACGGGAGCCGACCCGCCGACCACGGTGGAGTTGCCCGCGCCGCCGAGGAAGGTCAGCGCGCCGGAGCCGCCGTTGACCAGCTCGTTGCCGGAGCCGGCGGAGACGTAGGCGGTGGCGCCGCCGGCGTTCACGGTGTTGGCGCCGTTGTCACCGATCACGCTGGCCGCGCCGGCGAGATTGTAGGTCGAGTTGGTGCCGCCGAAGATCGAGCCGCCGCCGGAGCCGAGCGTGACGAGATCGGCGGCGCCGGTGCTGTTGATCTGGATCGAGCCGGTGCCGCCGTTGATCGTGGCGCCATGGCCGCTGGCGGCGACCGTGTCGAAGCCGGAGCCGCCGGTGACCAGGTCGTTGCCGCTGGACGCGACGTAGCTGCTGCCGGTGCCGAGCGTGATCACGTTTGCGCCGCTGCCGGCGTCCACGTAGTCGCTGCCGGCGCCCGTGGTGATCGTGTCGTTGCCGTCGCCCGCGTAGATCGTGAAGGCGCTGGTCGTGCCGTTGAACACGTTGGCGCCGCCGCCGGCGACGAAGATGCCGTCCGTGGTGCCGGCGTTGAACGTCACGCCGGCCGTGCCGGACAGCACGCCCTCGAAGCCGCTCATGTCGGAGGCGCCGGTGATCGTGGTGGGCGCGGAGGCGACGTCGGTGACGAAGGTGTAGCCGACCGGCATCGTGCTGGGCGGCATAGCCGAAAGGATGACGGCCTCGCTCGTGTTGCCGGCCGGCACCATCGGCGACATGCCGCCGTCCGTCACGTTGAACGCGGTCAGGGTGCCAGCCCCGGCCGCCTGGTTGATGATCGAGGCGAACTGCTGAGCCACGGTGAAGTTGGTCACGCCGTTCAGCTGAACGGTCAGGATCTGGTTGTTGGCACCCGTTACGGTCACGGCAGTCATGGGTAGTCCCCTTTGTGCGTCGGCAATCCGCGGCGGCAGCCACGACGATGCGTCCGGCGAATTGTTAACCGCAGGGGAGGTCCGGAGGCAAGCGTAAACGAACTCCTTAGCGGAGGTGTCATATGCATAAGCGAAGGTGTCATATGCATATACCGGTGCTACCGTGGCTTGCAGGCGGTCAGGGCTGGCAGTTGGCGGGCATAACCGAGCCCGGAAGGCGACTAATGCGCTGCACGCAATCGCATTTTCTTAATGCTGCGGTGCAACGTCAGAGTAATTACTGCCTGTTACGACCGTTATCTCTTTCCCATGTCTTCTACTGTACTAAATCGGATGGCAGGCCGAAGGGGAATGCGGCGGGGCGATATGCTGGGTTCTGCGCCGATGCAGGCGATGCAGGCCAGCCCATTGCGGCTCGCCACCCTCAGGCAGGTAGAAATTTTTCCTGGAAATGAGACGAAGTCACGGATTTGTTAACCCTCTGCCCGCAGAGCAGGGTCCGCGCCGGAGCGGCCCGCAGGGCGCGGCGCACCCGACCCGGAGCCGGGGCGGGCCGCAAGCCGGGGCAGGCCGCGAGCCCGGGGCAAAGGCGCCGCCAGGCGGAGGTGGCGCAGGAGCGCGGTTCGCGGTTTGCTGACACCCGGGCGCGCGTCACACCCGGTCCGGCTGGCCCGGCGCCGGTCGCGCCGCGGCGCACAGCGCGGGAGGACGGCCAATGACGAC
>CAXSES010000504.1:0-2384 GCA_964236225.1 uncultured Acetobacteraceae bacterium | reverse complement strand
TAGAGCGTGTCCGTGGTGCGCCGCGCCATGTAGCCGGCCCAGCCGCACCAGTCCGAGCTGGTGAGCCGGCCGCTCACGTTGTTGTCGCCCTGCATCTGGTTCTGGCAGTCGACGGGGGCGAAGGCGGCTTCGTTGACGCCGGCCTTGCCGCCCTGGTTGCAGGACATCACCGTGGCGGTGCCGACCTGCCAGGTGCAGTCGCCGTCGCCCGAGACCGACAGGCAGGTCGAGGTGGGGACGGCCTGCTTGCACCAGGCGTTGCCGGTGAGGCCGTTGGAGGTCGCGAAGACCTGGGTGACGGCGCCGTAGCCGAAGGGGGCGATGGTGCGGTTTGCCGCGGCGACGGCCTGCTGGCCGGTGAATTGGGCGTGGCCCGGGGTGGCGTGCAGCACAAGCATAGCGACGGCCGTCAGGGCAGTCGTTGACAGGAATTTCACGTCTTCTATCTCCGGAGAGGTTCTTGATTCTCCTCACACCATAGTTTGATAGTATATAATAAAAGATTAACGGCAGTGTATTTAATGAGCGGCAACGTGAGATGCGAGACTGGCCGGATGCGGCGATGTTGCTTGTGAAGCACAAGGCTGTATAGGACGGCAGGGAGTGCTGCTTGCAGTGGGGGCAAGGCGCGGGGGTGCTGTCAGGCCGCGCCGCCGGTCGGTCGGCTGCTGCGCGTGCGGAGGGGGTGGTCGCCGAAGGGAGCTGCGGCAGCCACGCCTCTCTCATGCCACCTCTCTCATGCCAAGGTGCGGTGGCGGACGGCCTTGGTCAGGAGGCAGGAGGGGATGGTGGGGCGAAGGGCGAGCTTTTCCTGAGCGCGACCCAGCCGCCGGCGAGCAGCAGGGCCACCACGGGGATGGCGGCGACGGTGTAGGTGCCGGTCGGGTAGTCGAGGCCCATCAGCACGAGCACAGCGCCCAGGAAGCCCAGGGACAGCCATGCGGTGAGCGGGGCGAACGGCAAGCGAAAGGCCACGGGCTCGTTCTCGCCGCGGGCGATGCTGGCGCGCAGCCGCATCTGGCAGACGACGATGAAGGCCCAGGTGCTGAGGATGCCGAGCGAGGCGACGTTGAGCACGACCTCGAACACCTGGCTGGGCACGACGTAGTTCAGCCCCACGCCGACCAGGTAGATCGCCAGCGTGACGACGATGCCGCCGTACGGGACCTTCTGCGCGTTCATGCGGCCGAAGAAGGCGGGGGCGGAGCCGCCCGTCGCGAGCGAGCGCAGCACGCGGCCGGTGGAGTAGAGGCCGGAGTTCAGGCTGGAGAGCGCGGCGGTGAGCACGACGATGTTCATCACCGTGCCGATGCCTGGCACGCCCAGGGCCGCGAAGAAGGTGACGAACGGGCTGGTGCCCGCCCTGTAGGCGTCGGACGGCATCAGCAGGGCGAGCAGCACCACGGAGCCGACGTAGAACAGGCCGATGCGGTAGATCACGCTGTTGATGGCGCGCGGCAGGATCTCGCGGGCGCGCTCCGCCTCGCCGGCGGCGGTGCCGATCAGCTCGATGCCGGCATAGGCGAACACCACGCCCTGCACGATGATGATCGCGGGCAGCAGGCCGTGCGGGAAAACGCCGCCGTGCTCGGCGAGCAGGGGCAGGCCGGTGGCGTGGCCCGCGACCTGGCGGCCAAGGGCAAGGAAGACGGCGCCCAGGACGAGGAAGATCACCAGGGCCGCGACCTTGACGAGCGAGAACCAGAACTCCAGCTCGCCGAACCATCTCACGCCGACCATGTTCGTCACGCCGACGATGCAGAGCGCGGCCAGGGCGAACAGCCATTGCGGCACGTCGGAGAAGCCCTGCCAGTAGCGCATGTAGAGGGCGACCGCGGTGATGTCGGCGATGCCGACCATCGACCAGTTCAGGAAGTAGAGCCAGCCGGCGGCGAAGGAGGCGCGCTCGCCCAGGAACTCGCGGGCGTAGGAGACGAAGCTGCCGGAGGTGGGGCGGTGCATCACCAGCTCGCCCAGCGCGCGCAGGATCAGGTACGAGAAGACGCCGCACACCAGGTAGACGATTGCGAGCGCGGGCCCCGCGGTGTGCAGCCGGCCGCCGGCGCCGAGGAACAGGCCGGTGCCGATCGCGCCGCCCACGGCGATCATCTGCACCTGGCGGGGCTTGAGGCTCCTCGCGTAGCCCTCGTCGTCGGCGTCGGGCTGGGCGGGGGCGTCGGGCATGGGCAGGCTCCGGGAGCTGGCACGAGTAGAGGGTGGGGCGGGGCGAGGCGCAAGGCTTAGGAAGCAAGGCCAGGGGCTCTGCCCCCCATGCCTGGAAGCGGGGACCCCGCCAAAGGCTCGCCTTTGAAAATATTCGTTGAAGTCCAGGGTCGGGCGGGGGCGTGCCGCAGACCTGAGTCGAACGCCGGTCCAGGGGCGCC
>CAXSES010000503.1:0-2394 GCA_964236225.1 uncultured Acetobacteraceae bacterium | reverse complement strand
AGAGCCCAGCCTTGCTTCCTGACAGGTTCAGCGCACAGGCCCGCTCGCCGGTTCCGGTATGCGCTGGGCCGGGCTGCGGCGTCGTGGCATGTCCGGGGGCCACGGCCGCGTGCCAGGAGATCGCCCATGCGCCTCGCCTCCGCCCTGATCGCCTTGTCCGCCCTCGCCCCGCCGGCCTTCGCCCGCGTCGCCCCGCCGCCTGTCCGCGCGCTGCACCTGTTCGGCGCGGTGGCGCTGGCTCCGGACGGCCGGCACCTCGCATCGATCGAGACCGACGACATCGCCGCCGAGACCCGCCCGCCCGCGCGGCTGCTGATCCGCGGCCTCGACGGCGGCGCGGTGACTGTGGCGCTGCCCTGCGCCGGCCGCCCCGGCTGCGTGCCTGCCTCGCCAAGCTGGAGCGCGGACGGGCGCGAACTCGCCTTCCTGCTGGAGCAGCCGGATGGCGTCACCACCACGATCGAGGTCGTGGCCGCCGGGGGTGGCGTCACGCGCCGCGTGCTCGCCTTCGCCGGCCCGCTCGCGGGCCTGCGCCATGGCCCGGACGGCCGGCTCGCCGCGCTGGCCACCCCGCACGCCCGCAAGCGCGCCGGCGCCACGGAGGCTGCGGCCCCGCTGGAAGGCGAGGTCGGCGCCGACCCCGACGAGCAGCGCATCGGGGTGGTCGAGCACGGCGGCCTGCGCCTGGCGTCCCCGCCTGGGCTGTACGTGTACGAGTTCGACTGGCGGCCGGACGGCGGCTTCGTGGCCACCGCGGCGCCGGGGGACGGCGACAGCCAGTGGTGGGTCGCGCGGCTCTGGGCGTTCGACCCGTCCGGGGCGGCGCGGGTCCTGTTCGCTCCCGGCCCGCGCGAGCAGCTCGCAGGCCCGGCCGTGTCGCCGGACGGACGCAGCGTGGCGTTCATCGGCGGCTGGATGAGCGATTTCGGCTCCACCGGCGGCGACGCCTTCCTGCTCGCGCTGCCCGCCCCGGCCCTCGCCTCCGCCCGCGCCCCGGCCGATGCCGCGCCCCGCACTGATGCCGCGCCCGATGCCGCGCCTGACGTTCCGGCGCCGGTGAACCTCACGCCGGGCCTGCGCGCCAGCGTCACGGCGCTCGACTGGCGCTGCGGCGACGGGCTCACCGCGACGACGCTCGCCGGCGGCACCACGGCGGTGGCGACGCTGGCGGCGGGCCAGGCGCCCCGCACGCTCTGGTCCGGCGAGCGCCTGCTCTCCGCCGAGGGCCATGCCCCGTCGCTGTCGTGCAACGGCCACGGCCTCGCCGCCGCCGTGTCGCAGAGCTTCGCCGAGCCGCCGGAGCTGGTCGCAGGCCCGATCGGCGCGTGGCGCACGCTCACCCACGCCAACCAGGGCCTTGCGCCGCCCGGCACCGCGCGCTCGATCACCTGGCGCAGCGACGGCCTCGACGTGCAGGGCTGGCTGCTGGAGCCCGCCGCCCGCGCGTCGCGCGACCCGGGTGCGCACGCGCCCGGCGGCGCGGCGGCGCCCGGCCGGCCGCTGCCCAGTCGGCCGTTGATTGTACATGTCCATGGCGGACCGCAGGCGGCGGCGCTGCCGGTGTTCGCCTCGGCGCGCAGCACCACGCGCGCCCTGCTCGACCAGGGCTGGGCGGTGATCGAGCCGAACTACCGCGGCAGCCTCGGGGCCGGCGAGGCCTTCGCCACCGCCAGCATCGGCGATCTCGGCGGCGGCGACTGGCGCGACGTGCTGGCCGGCGTCGACGCCGCCGCGCGCGCCACGCCCATCGACGAGCGCCGCATCGGCGTCGTGGGCGGCTCCTACGGCGGCTACATGGCGATGTGGGCCGTGACACAGACCCGCAGGTTCGCGGCCGCGGTCGCGGTGGCCGGGGTGTCGGACTGGCTGTCGATCGAGGGCGAGGCGCCGCAGGCCGGCTCGGACCCGGTCAGCTTCGGCGGCTCGGTGTACGACAATCCGGAGCCCTACCTGCGCGCCTCGCCGATCACCCACATGCCGGGCACGGCCACCCCGGTGCTGCTCGCCGTGGGCGACCGCGACGTCGAGTGCCCGCTGCCGCAAAGCCAGGAGTTCCACACCGCGCTGCAGGCCCTGGGCGTGCCCACCAGCCTCGTCGTCTACAAGGACGAGGGCCACGCCTTCCGCCGCGCGGCCGACAGCGACGACCTCCGCCGCCGCACCCTCGCCTGGTTCCACCGCTTCTTCCACGACACGCCCTGAGCCCGCGCTTTTCCACAACCATGCGTTGTGGTATCCTTGCCGCAGGCCGCTGGCGTGGCAGACCCATGCCGCAGGTCAGGCGTGGGCGGGCGCAAGGCGCCTGCCCACGCCGCCAGGCGCAGGAATGCGATGGCCGGTTCAGCAGGAAGGCCAGGGGCTCTGCCCCCAATGCCTGGAAGCGGGGACCCCGCC
>CAXSES010000502.1:0-2396 GCA_964236225.1 uncultured Acetobacteraceae bacterium | reverse complement strand
AGGCCAGCAACCCTTCGGCGTCAGCGAGCAAGCAGGCAAGGTTGAGGCTCCGCCAAAGGCCCGCCTTTGGAATCCATACCTTAAGTCACGCCGGTCCAGGGGCGGCTCGCCCCTGGCGGGTCTGGGCAGAGCCCAGCCTTCCTTGCTTCCGCGCCAACCCCCAGGACCGCCCGAGGCCACGCCGCTCGGCGCGGACCCCTCCGACCTCGCGGAGGTGGAGCGTCTGGTGCGCGCCGCAGGAACGTCGTTCTACCGCGGCATGAAGGTGCTGCCGCCGGACCGCCGCGCCGCGATGTACGCGATCTACGCCTTCTGCCGCGTGGTCGACGACATCGCCGACGACGAGGCGCCGTTCGCCACCAAGCTGCCCCGCCTCGCCGAGTGGCGCGCCCGCATCGACGCGCTCCACGCGGGCCACGCCGGGGACGCAGTGACCCGCGTGCTGCTGCGCGCCACAAACCGCTTCGCCCTGCGGCGCGAGGACTTCATGGCCGTGATCGACGGCATGCAGACCGACTGCGAGAGCGTGATCGTCGCCCCCTCGGAGGCGGAGCTGGACCTCTACTGCGACCGCGCCGCCGCCGCCGTGGGCCGCCTGTCGGTGCGCGCGTTCGGCGACAGCTCAGCGAGCGCCGACCGGGTCGCCTTCTCGCTCGGCCGCGCCCTGCAGATGACCAACATCCTGCGCGACCTCGCAGAGGACGCGGAGCGCGGCCGGCTCTACCTGCCCCGAGAGTGGCTCGACGCCGAGGCCGTGCCGCACGACCCGCGTCTCGCCCTGCGCCACCCCGGCCTGCCGGCGGTGTGCGAGCGGGGCGCCGCCCTCGCCCGCCGCCGCTTCGCCGAGGCCCGCCTGGCGATGCGCGCCTGCGACCGTCGCGCGATGCGCCCCGCCCGCCTGATGGCCGACACCTACGGCGCGATCCTCTCCCGCCTGGAGGCGCGCGGCTGGCGGCACCCGGAGCGGCGCGTGTCCCTGCCCGCCTGGCGCAAGCTGGCGATCGCGCTGCGCCACGTGGCCGCCTGAGATGCCGCGCGACACGGTGGGCGGCGACGCCATGGTCCACGTGGTCGGCGCGGGCCTCGCCGGCCTGTCCGCGGCGATGACCCTGGTCGAGGCCGGCCGCCGCGTCACCGTCCACGAATCCGGCCCGCAGGCCGGCGGGCGCTGCCGCTCCTACTTCGACCGCGAGCTGGGCTGCCGGCTCGACAACGGCAACCACCTGCTGCTGTCCGGAAACCAGGCGTCCTGGGCGTTCATGGACCGCATCGGCACCCGCGCCACCATGGGCGGGCCGCGGGCCGCGCTGTTCCCGTTCATCGACGTCGCCACAGGCGAGCGCTGGACCGTGCGCCCCAACGCCGGCCGCGTGCCCTGGTGGGTGCTCTCCAAGCGCCGCCGCGTGCCCGGCGCGAGCCTGCGCGAGTTCGCCAGCCTGCTGGCGCTGCGCCGCGCCTCCGCCACCGCGACCGTGGCCGACATGCTGCCGCCGGGCGAGCTGTCGCGCCGGCTGCTGGAGCCGCTGGCGATCGCGGCGCTCAACACCCCGCTGGCGACCGCCAGCGCCCGCCTGCTGGGCCGCATCATGGACGAGTCGCTCTCGCGCGGCGGCCGCGCCTGCGTGCCCGCCTACCCCCGAGAGGGCCTGTCGGAGACCTTCATCGACCCGGCCGTGGAGTGGCTGCGCCGGCGCGGCGCCACGGTGCACACAGCGCGACGCATCGCGGGCCTGTCGCTCGAGGACGACAGGGTGGCGGGGCTCGCCGGCCCGGACGGCACGCTGGCGTTCGGCCCGGACGACGCGGTGGTCCTCGCCGTACCGGCCCCTGCGGCGGCGGCGATGGTGCCCGGCCTGGTGGTGCCCACCGAGTTCGAGGCCATCGTCAACCTGCACTACCGCATCGACGCCGACCCGGGCGAGGCCGGCTTCGTCGGCCTGGTCGGCGGCACAGCGGAATGGGTGTTCCTCAAGCCAGGCGTGGTCTCCGTCACCATCAGCGCCGCCAACCGCCTGGTCGAGCGCGGCGCCGAGGACCTGGCCACCGCGCTCTGGCCCGAGGTGAGCCTCGCCGCCGGCCTGTCCGCCCCCCTGCCGAGATGGCGCGTGATCAAGGAGAAGCGCGCGACCTTCGCCGCCACCCCCGCGCAGGACGCGCGCCGCCCGGCCGCCGCCACCGCCTGGCGCAACCTCGCCCTCGCCGGCGACTGGACCGCGACGGGCTTGCCGGCCACCATCGAAGGGGCGATCAGGTCAGGCTGCACCGCGGCCCGCCGCCTGGTCGCCGCCTGACGCGCGCGTTTGAGCCCTGACCTGGCGAGGCAGGCAAGGCCAGGGCTCTGCCCCCACGTCCTGAAAGCGGGGACCCGCCAGGGGGAGCCCCCCTGGACCGGCTTC
>CAXSES010000501.1:0-2403 GCA_964236225.1 uncultured Acetobacteraceae bacterium | reverse complement strand
GGGCAGAGCCCTGGCCTTGCCTGCCTTGGCAGGTCAGAGTCCAAGGCCGTTGATACGGTCCAAGGACGGCTCGCCCCTGGCATGTCCCCGCCTTGCAACAGGCAGAGCCCAGCCCTGCTTCCCGAGAGTTCCAGGTCGTTCCGGGCATCGATGTTCACGAAGTTTTCGCCTGCGCGTGACATCAAGCGCTGCCAGATTGCGACCTGTAGGGCTCCAGGAGAGCGTGATGAGTGCAGCCGCCCCCTCGATGATGACCGATGCGCTCAGGCAGGCGCTGGACCAGGTCAGCGACCCGCCCGCCGTGAGGGATTTGATGTTCCTGGAGTCGTGGGAGCGCGACCCGAAATGGGGCAGCGGCTTCGCGCTGCGTGTGGGTCAGATCAGGCGCGCAAACCCGGAGCTTGCCGCGGCCATCCGTGCCGAGATCGCACGGCGTTGACGGCGGCACCCGGGTTGCGGCCCGACCTGTCCGCTACAACGCGGCGTCCGACAGGTTCACCGCCGCGGCGCGGCCATTCTGCTGCTGCTCCACCTCGAAACCCACCTTCTGTCCCTCGTTGAGCGCGCCCAGGCCCGCCTTCTGCACGGCACTGATGTGGACGAAGACGTCCTTGCCGCCGGTGTCAGGCGCGATGAAGCCGTAGCCTTTGGTGGGGTTGAACCATTTCACCGTCCCGTTGGACATGATGTGCCTTCGTGCGGAGGCGACCGCGTCGACGTCAGCCGCCATGTTGAACGTCAGGCCCGTCATCCGGGCCCTCTCCCACGCGCGGCCGGTCTCGTTGACATCGCCGGCCTCGCGTCGGTTCCAGGATAGCCGCGCGATACGCAACCTGCAATGAATCCCGGCTCGCGACGTCGCACCCGCCCTTCCCGACCAGGCAGCCGCGATCGGGGGCCGCGCGTCGTTCGGAGCGAGCACCGTTGCCCGATGCGATGCCGCCCGATCCTGGACGCATGGTTCGTCACGCAGGTGTGAGCGGAAGACCGTCTGCCTCTGCAAAGCGGCGGCGTCACGCGATCCTCGACCTCGGTCATCAGCCCGGCCTGCACCGTGGCGGATCGGTGCTAGGATCGGCGCAGGAGAATACGCGACATGTTGAACTGGGCTCTTGGCGTCCTGTGCGTGGCGGTCTGGGTGGGGTCCTACCTCTGGTACTTCCAGGGCGACATCAGGGAGTGGCTTCGCAAGCGCTACTGGTGGCAGCGTACGCTGCGCCTGCTGCGGAAGTAGCCTTCGTCGCGCCAGGCAACGCCCGGCCGCTCGCACCCTGGCCCCGCCGTGCCAAGCCACCCGGATGCGGGGCGTCGTTGACGCATGCCGCCCAGGGTGCGAGGTCCCTCATGCCCGCCTGGCGCGTGACGTGCATGGATGGGGCGGACGCAGGCAGGGCGGTGCCGCTGCCCCGATCCAGCCAGGGCAGGAAGGAGGCCGGAGAATGCGAATCCGCATCGGTTACGAGCTGACGTTCGACTGCGTGCAGGCAACGCCCATGATGCTCATGCTGAACGTTCATCCGTCCCGCGCGCACGACCTGCTGTCCGACGACACCATGACCACGGAGCCGGTGGTCCCGATCACCTCGTATCGCGACGTGTTCGGCAACATCTGCCTGCGCCTCGTCGCACCCCGAGGCCCGATCACCCTGCGCGCCGACGCCCTGGTCACAGACAGCGGGGAGCTCGACGAGGAGGCGCCCCACGCCATCCAGCATCCGGTGGAGGAGCTGCCGAACGAGGTCCTGGTCTACCTGCTGGGCAGCCGCTACTGCGAGACCGACCGGCTGTCGGACTTCGCCTGGAACAGTTTCGGCCACCTGCCGCTGGGCTGGGCGCGGGTCGCCGGCATCGTCAAGTGGGTCAACGAGCACGTCACCTTCGGCTACCAGTACGCCCGGGCGACCAAGACCGCCTACGAGGCGTTCGAGGAGAAGCGCGGGGTGTGCCGCGACTTCGCCCACTTGGCGACCACGCTGTGCCGCTGCATGAACATCCCGGCGCGCTACTGCACCGGCTACCTCGGCGACATCGGCGTGCCGGTCTCGCCCGACCCGATGGACTGGTCGGGCTGGTTCGAGGCCTACCTGGGCGGCCGCTGGTACACGTTCGACGCGCGCCACAACCGACGCCGCATCGGCCGCATCCTCATCGGCCATGGCCGCGACGCCTCCGACGTCGCGATCAGCAACACGTTCGGCAAGAACACGCTCACCGGCTTCAAGGTCGTCACCGACGAGGTCAGGGACTGACGACGGCGATCTGAAGCAGGCAAGGCCGGGCTCTCCCCCCGCCTGCCATTCCAACCGCCCAAGAGGGCCGTCGGAACCTTTGGCAGTTCCGCCCGGACCCGCAAAGAGCCCGAGGCCCTTCGATCCCGTTTCCCAAGTCAAGCCGGTCCAGGGG
>CAXSES010000500.1:0-2407 GCA_964236225.1 uncultured Acetobacteraceae bacterium | reverse complement strand
GCCGGTCCAGGGGCGCTGCCCCTGGCGGAGTTTGAGGCAGAGCCTCAACCTTGCTTTCTTGCCTGCGCGCTCAGAGGAACGACACCGGATCGACGTCGACGCGGATGCCGCGCCCGACCGGCACGCGGGCGAGCCACTCGCGCAGGATCGGCTGGACGGCGATCTCGCGCCGCGTGCGCAGCAGCAGGCGGCGGTGGCGGCCGCGCAGGATGGCGAGCGGGGCGGGGGCGGGGCCACGAGGACGATGGCCGACGCTGTCCGAGCGACCTGACGGATGCGCGATGGCGGGCGATCGAGCCGGTGGCGCGCAGCCACGCCACGCCGACGGCCGAGTTTCGCAAGATGGCCGCCTGCCTGTCCCTGGAGGCGGCAGGCTGTCCGTGGCGCTTGCTGCGCAGGCAGTTCAGCCAGCGGCGGATCGTGCGGGCTGGCACGGTTGTTCCCGGAGCGACGGCCCGTGGCCCGGCTGGAGCAGGGCCCGGCCGCCGCCAGGGATGGCGCCAGCATCGCCGATCGCCGCCTCCTGCGCGCCCGTCCGCCGGCCCGGACGCGGCGCAGCCCAATGGAACGGTCCTCTGGCCGTGGTCATCGGGCTCAACATCCCTGGGAATGAATTCCATAGAATGACCCGAATAAAATCCAGCGGCGGGCGAGTCTTGCAAAAGCTCCGGCGATGTGTACGGGTTCGAACAGGAGCAACCTGAAGCATCAGGATTGCTTCCAAAAAACGAGGGGAGTGTTCAATGACAGACCATCTCAACCGTCCAGGAGCGGTTGGACGCAGGCCGCTGCTGCAGGGACTTGGTGCCATGGGCGGCGCCGCTGTGCTTGGCCGCTCGTCGCCGGCATGGGCGGATACCCGGTTCGGTCCGGGCAAGCCGCAGATCGCAACCGAGATCCGTAACGAGTTCCTGCACGCCTGGAACGGCTACAAGAAGTATGCCTTCGGCCGCGACCAGGTCCTGCCGCTGTCGGGCAGGCCGAACGACTTCTTCTTCCAGGGCCGCACGGTTGGCCTGTCGATCATCGAGGCGCTCGACACGCTGTACGTCATGGGCCTGGACGGCGAGCTGCAGCTTTGCCTCGACTGGATATACGCCAACCTCGATTTCGACATCGACGTCGGCAACTTCAACATCTTCGAGGGCATCATCCGTCTGGTGGGCGGCCTGCTCGCGGGCTACCTCGCGGTGGAAGACCCGCGGCTGCTGCAGCTCGCCCAGGATCTTGCGGATCGGGTGCTGCCGGCGTTCACCAAGTCGCCGACCGGGATCCCGTATTCCGGGATCAACCTGGCGACCGGCGTGGTCAATGGGCCGACGGCGGTCCTTGCTGCGGCCGGCAGCAACATCCTTGAGTTCGGCACGCTGTCGCGGCTGACCGGCGATCCCAAGTACTACAACGCCTCGAAGGCGGCGCAGCGCGCGGTGTTCGAGCGCCGGTCCTCACTCGACCTCCTCGGGACCACGATCAACGTCGAGACCGGCGCGTGGACCGACCCGACCGACAACTCGATCAATCCGCCGACGGACTCCTTCTACGAGTATCTCTATGGCGGCTATGCCCTGTTCAAGGACAAGGAGTGCCTTTACTGGTACGAGACGCTCAACGCGGCGCTGAACAAGTACGTCGTCGAGACCTACAACGGCCTGGTCTGGTACAAGCAGGTGGATTTCCAGACCGGCGCGCTGGTTGGCCGCGGCCAGTCGGAGCTAGCCGCGTTCTGGGGCGAGCTTGTGGCGGCGGGCGGCGATCCTGGCCTCGGGGCAAGCTACTACAGGTCCTGGACGCAGGTGCTTGACCGCTATCCGGTCCTGCCGGAAGGGATCGACTACACGACGCTGACCGCGACGAGCAATTCGAACCAGTTCCGGCCGGAGTACGTCAACTCCTCGTTCGACCTGTACTGGCAGACCGGCAACAAGTTCTACATGGACACGGCCTACCAGTATTTCGTCGGCCTGAGGGACAATGCCCGCACGCCCAACGGCTACACGATCATCGACGACATCACGACAACCCCGATGACCCAGGGCGACCTGTTCCCGGCCTATGGATTCGCGGAGAACTTCAAGTACCTGTACCTCATCTTCGCGCGCACGCCACGCTTCAACACGCAGAACTTCTATCTCTCGACCGAGGGCAAGATCCTTCGCGGGCTGCGGCCGAACCCGAACCTTGGAGGCTGATCCCGTCGCGGTTCCCTCCGGCGGCTGCCGCGGGGGATGACGGAGCGGCATGACGCGATCAGGCGGAGCCGCCTGACGCGTCGAGCTGATCGCAAGGCTGAGAGGGATGAGGCGGGATGGGTGAGCGCGAGCGAACCCATGCCGCTTCGTTCCTGGCAACGTCGCGGCGATGGATGGCCTGCCTGCCCAAGGCGACCGGCGCAGCGCCGCCGCGAGCG
>CAXSES010000499.1:0-2411 GCA_964236225.1 uncultured Acetobacteraceae bacterium | reverse complement strand
CTCAGAACACCTGGCGCAGGATCACGTAGAGCAGCCCCGCGATCGCCATCGCCGCCGGCAGGGTCAGCACCCACGCCAGCGCCATCGCCCGCAGCGTCGACCATTGCAGCCCCGAGCCGTTCGCCGCCATGGTGCCGGCGACGCCGCTCGACAGCACGTGGGTGGTGGAGACCGGCAGGCCGTAGGCGTCGGCGAGCCCGATGGTGAACATCGCGACGATCTCGGCCGACGCGCCCTGGGCGTAGGTCATGTGGGTCTTGCCGATCTTCTCGCCCACCGTGACCACGATGCGCTTCCAGCCGACCATCGTGCCGAGGCCCAGGGCGAGGGCGACGGAGACCTTCACCCAGGTCGGGATGAACCGGGTGCCGCGGTCGAGCCAGCCGCGCTCCGCCTTGAGCGTGGCGAGGTCCTGCCCGCTGAACCCGGCCGGCTTCGCGCCCATCACCCGGATCGCGTCCGACGCAAGATACATGTCGCTGCGCACGTTCTGCGTCGCCTGCGCCGGCACCGCCTTGATCGCGCCGTACTGCCTCACCTGGTCGCCGATGTCGCCCGACAGCGCGCCCAGCGCCGCGTACACCGCTGGGGTGTTCACGGCCCTGGTCTTGAGCGCCTCGCCCACGGCGGTGCGGGCCGCCGCCGCATCCGCGGGCGGCGCGGCCCCTGCGGCGTGCGCCTGGAACACGCCCTGCGCGTCGCCCATCGACGCGAGGAACGCGGGCGTCGTGGATTCCGGCACCGCGCGGTTGAGCGCGTAGGCGGTGGGCGCGGCGCCGATCAGGATCAGCATGATGAGCCCCATGCCCTTCTGCCCGTCGTTGCTGCCGTGGAAGAAGCTCACGCCGGTGCAGGTCGCGATCAGCAGCGCGCGGATCGGCCCGGGCGGCGGCTTGTTGCCCTTGGGGGCCTCGTAGAGCGCCTTGTTGCGGATCACGAGCTTCATCAGAAGCAGCAGCCCGCCCGCCAGCACGAAGCCGATCACCGGCGAGAACAGCAGCGCCTCGCCGATCTTGACCGCCTGGCCCCAGTCCACGCCCGAGGTGGCCTGGCCGGCGGGGGCGATGAGCTGGTTCGCCAGCCCCACGCCCATGATCGAGCCGATCAGCGCGTGCGACGAGCTGTTCGGGATGCCGAACGCCCAGGTGCCCAGGTTCCAGATGATCGCCGCGATCAGCAGAGCGAAGATCATCGCGTAGCCCGCGCCGCTGCCGACCTGCAGGATCAGCTCCACCGGCAGCAGGCTGACGATCGCGTACGCCACCGCGCCGGAAGACGTCAGCACGCCCAGGAAGTTGAACGTGCCCGACCAGACCACCGCCACCAGAGGCGACAGGCTGTGGGTGTAGATCACGGTGGCCACCGCGTTGGCGGTGTCGTGGAAGCCGTTGACGAACTCGAAGCCGAGCGCGATCAGCAGCGCCAGGCCGAGCAGCACCAGGGCGCCGACCGCCAGCCCGTGCTCGCCGACCTCGTTGACGTCGCTGTAGATGCTGAACGCCGCGTAGCCGAGCCCGAGCAGCAGCACCGCCAGGAACGCGAGCGCCCCGCCTGCGTGCGGCTTGCCGTCGAGGCGGGGGCGCGAGGACGACACCCCCAGCCCGCTGTTCATCGTCACGTCCGACATCGCTGCCTCCAAGGTCGCGTTCCTGCCCCGCACTTAACCAATGCGCGGCCAGGGTTCGGTGTCAGTCTGATGACAATTCGGCGCGGCCGGTCGCCCTCCCCGCCCCGCCTGGAGCGGCCAGGACTGGTAGCGGCATAACCACCGGGCAGAACTCCACCTGGAGTTTACATTTTTCATGTATTTTCTACCCAAGGTAGCAACAGGGAGAGCCTTCATGCGGAAACTGCTCGTGCTCGGGACGGTCTGTCTTTCCGGCTGCGCATCCATCCTCAGCGGCACCAGCCAGGAGGTGATGGTGAACACCAACCCCGGCGGCGCCCGCTGCGGCATCTACAGGGAAAGCGAGCGCATCGCCACGATCGACAGCACGCCCGGGAGCGCCACGGTGCAGCGCACCAAGCACGACATCTGGCTCGCCTGCGTGAAGCCCGGCTACCAGGCCGCGACGTACCGCAACCACTCCGGGATCGCCAACACCAGCTTCGGCAACCTCGTCGCGGGCGGCCTGATCGGCGTCGCCGTCGACAGCGCGACCGGCGCCGACAACCGCTACGAGACCCCGGTCAACGTGTCGATGGTGCCGCTGCAGCCCGGGGACAGGCAGATGATCGACCTGCCCCAGCGATTCGACGGGACCTTCCCTGCGGTGGTGGTCCCGATGACGGCAGGCCCGTCCGGTTCGCCGGTGAGCTGATACCCACGGCGCATGGCGGCGGAAGGCAGGAAGCGAGCAAGGTTGAGGCTCCGCCTCAAACTCCGCCAAAGGCTCGCCTTTGGAATCCAA
>CAXSES010000498.1:0-2418 GCA_964236225.1 uncultured Acetobacteraceae bacterium | reverse complement strand
TGGCGAGCACGGGGACGCGCGAGCGGTGGCAGTCGAACAGCCCGTTGATGAGGTGCAGGTTGCCCGGCCCGCAACTGCCCGCGCAGACCGCGAGCGAGCCGGTCAGGTGCGCCTCGCCGCCGGCCGCGAAGGCGGCCGCCTCCTCGTTTCGGGTGTGTATCCAGTCGATGGTGCCCTGCCTGCGCAGCGCCTCCGTCACGGCGTTGAGGCTGTCGCCCACGACGCCGTAGATGCGTTCGACCCCGGCCTGGTGCAGCGCCTGGACGATCAGGTCGGCGACGTTCGTCTTGCTCATGGGAGACCTGCCTGCGCATGAAGGCTTGTGCCAAGTCCGGCCGACAGGCCGTCCCGGGCGTGTTCCGAAGGGGGGCCACGCTCGCGCGACGCCACCGTCTAGGCGCCCGCCACGCCACGCCCGATCATCGTCGCGGGGTCGCAGACCCTGTCGAAGGTGGCCGCGTCCACGTCGCCCGACGCGAGGGCCGCCTCGCGCAGGGTGGTGCCCTCGGCGTTGGCCTTCTCAGCGATGTGCGCCGATTTCTGGTAGCCGATCACCGGCGACAGCGCGGTCACCAGCATGATGTTGTTGCTGACGTACGACGCGATCTTCTCCCGGTCGAGGTCGGTGCCCTCGACGGAGTAGGTGCGGAACTTCTCGCACCCGTCGCCCAGGATGCGGGCGGAGTGCAGGAAGTTGTTGATGATGATCGGCCGCATCGCGTTGAGCTCGAAATTGCCCTGGCTGCCGGCGAACGCCACCGCGCTGTCCTCGCCCAGCACCTGGATGGCGATCATGACGATCGCCTCGCACTGTGTCGGGTTGACCTTGCCCGGCATGATCGAGGACCCCGGCTCGTTCTGCGGCAGCTTCAGCTCGCCGAACCCGCAGCGCGGCCCGGAGGCGAGCCAGCGCATGTCGTTGGCGATCTTCATCAGCGCCACCGCCAGGCCGCGCAGCCCCGCCGATGCCCGCGCCATGGCATCGAGCGAGCCCTGCGCCATGAACTTGTTGGGCGCGGTCACGAACGGCTTGCCTGTCAGCCCGGCGATCCTGGCCGCCACCTTGACGCTGAAGCCCTCGGGCGCGTTCAGCCCGGTGCCCACCGCGGTGCCGCCCACGGCGAGTTCGAACAGGCCCGCGCGGCTGGCCTCGATGGCCGCGATGGCCGCCCTGAGCTGCGCCGCGTAGCCGGACCATTCCTGGCCCACGGTGAGCGGCGTCGCGTCCTCCAGGTGGGTGCGCCCTGTCTTGACCACGTCCATCCAGCCCCCGGCCTTGGCCTCGATCGCCTTCGCCAGCGCGTCGACCTGCGGCAGCAGGCGGGCGTCGATCTCCTCGATGGCGGCGACGTGCATGGCCGAGGGGAAGGTGTCGTTGGAGGACTGCCCCATGTTGACGTCGTCGTTCGGCCCGACCGGCTTCTGCGTGCCCAGCTCGCCGCCGAGAAGCTGGATGCAGCGGTTCGAGATGACCTCGTTGACGTTCATGTTGGACTGCGTGCCCGAGCCCGTCTGCCACACGAACAGCGGGTAGTGCTCGTCGAGCTTGCCCGCGATGGTCTCGTCGGCGGCCCTGATGATGGCCTCCGCCTTCCAGTCGGGCAGCCGTCCCTCGGCCTGGTTGACCAGCGCGCAGGCCTTCTTCACCACGCCGTAGGCGTGATAGACGGGCTTCGGCATGCGGTCGGTGCCGATCGAGAAATGCACCAGCGAGCGCGCCGTCTGCGCGCCGTAGTACCTGTCGGCCGGCACCTCGACTGTGCCCATCGAGTCGAACTCGCTGCGCGTGCCCCTGGCGTCCAGCCCGATCGGCACGTCCCTCATCGTCGGGTGGTCGGGCGAGCCGAGGCCCGGCACGCTCAGGCCTCCCCGGCGTAGGCCGGCTTGTACAGCTTGCCTTCCACGAAGGCGCGGATGTCCTTCGGGCGCTCCACGGTGGCCAGCCCCTTGTCGAACATGAACTCGACCACGCGAATCGCCGTCGTGATCTCCGTCTCCAGGATGTTGGCCTGCGACGGATAGAGCATGCCCTTGCGGCGCAGGTCGTCGCCGACCTGGTCGGCGCTCGCCTCCGCCGCCGCGATGAAGCAGTCGTCGGTCAGGCGGGACGGCCTGGCGCAGTAGGTGGCGAGGCCCACGGCGGGGAAGATGTAGAAGTTGTTGGCCTGCCCAGGATGGTAAGTCTTGCCCTCGTAAGTCACGTCGTCGAACTGCACGCCGGACGCATAGAGCACCTTGCCCTTCGACCACTCGTAGGCCTTGTCCGGCAGCACCTCGCACTTGTCCGTGGGGTTGCTGAGCGGGAAGATGATCGGCCGCTCGGTCAGCCTGCACATCGCCTCGACCACGGCCTGGGTGAACGCGCCGCCGGCCGTGCTGACGCCGATCAGGACGGTCGGCTTGAAGGTCTCGATGACC
>CAXSES010000497.1:0-2419 GCA_964236225.1 uncultured Acetobacteraceae bacterium | reverse complement strand
TAAGTAAATCGGCGTCCAGAGGCCTTGGCCTTTGGCGGGTCTGGGCAGAGCCCAGCCTTGCTTGCTTTCTGTTGCTTGAGCGGGGTTGTCACGCGCGGCGTGACGAGCCGGCTGCGCGTTGTCACGCCGCGCGTGACGGAACGGGATTCCGGAAGGGGTCGTGTCACGCCGCACGTGACGGCCTGGGGCGTGGTAGCGTCGCGGGATGACACAGCACAAGACGATTGCGCCGTTCGGGACCTGGGCCTCGCCGGTCACTGTGGAGCAGGTGGCGGGGCAGACGGTGGGGCTGTCGGGGCTGGCCGCGGATGGCGGCGTGCTGGCCTGGCTGGAGCTGCGGCCGGCGGAGCGGGGGCGGACGGTGCTGGTGGCGCGCTCGGCCGGGGGCGTGGTCGAGGACCTGACGCCGGCGCCGTTCGACGTGGCGTCGCGGGTGCACGAATACGGCGGCGGCGCCTACGCGATGCAGGGCGGGCGGGTCGTGTTCAGCGACAAGGCGGACGGGGCGGTGTGGCTGATCGAGCCGGGCGAGGCGCCGCGGCTGGTGAGCCGGGCGGCGGGGTGCCGGTTCGCGGATTTCGCGTTCCTGCCGGGGTGCGGCGGGCGCTGGGTCGCGTGCGTGCGCGAGGACCATCGCGGGCGCGCGGCCAACGACCCGGAGGCGGCGCTGGTGGCGCTGGACCTTGCGGCGGACGGGGCTTCGGAGGCGCAGGACCCGGCGGGCGGGCGCGAGGCGGCCCAGGGGCCAGGGACTCAGGGGCCAGGGGCTCAGGGGCTGGCGGCGCAGGAGGGGGTCGTGCTGGTGCGCGGGGCGGATTTCCTGTCGAGCCCGCGGCCTTCGCCGGACGGGACGCGGCTGGCGTGGATCGAGTGGGACCATCCGGACATGCCCTGGGACGCGGCGCGGCTGTGCGTGGCGGCGCTGGAGGCCGGGCCTGACGGGGCGCCGAGGGTCGGCGAGGCGGCGCGTCCGCTCGGGGATGGGCGGGAGGCGGCGGTGCAGCCGGGGTGGTCGCCCGACGGCGTGCTGCACGTGTGCTCGGACCGCTCGGGGTGGTGGAACCTTTACAGGGTGGGCGCAGGGGGCGTGGAGCCGGTGTGCCCGATGGCGGCGGAGATCGGGGGGCCGCACTGGGTGTTCGGGCAGGCGTCGTACCGGTTCGTGGGCAACGGCCTGCAGGGCGACGGCCTCCTGGGTGGTGATTTGCCGGATGATGGCTCGCGGGGCGACGGCCTCCTGGGCGATGGCTCGCAGGGCGGTGGCCTCCGGGGCGATGGACTGCGGGGCGATGGACTGCGGGGTGATGGCGAGATCGTGGCCAGCGTGGTCTCGGACGGCGCGGCGCGGCCGGTGCGGATCGTGGGTGGGCGCGCGGAGCCGCTGGCGGTGGACGAGGGTGCGGCAGGCGCGGGCGGCGGGGCGGGCGGGGATGGCGAGGGCGTCAGGGTCGGGGCGTGCCCCTGGCCGGTGGCGGGGCGCTGGGCCTGGCTGCGGGCGGAGCGGGACCGGCCGAGCGCGGTGATGCTCGGGGGCGAGGTCGTGCGGGCGTCGGGGGCACCGGCGCTGGAGCCTGGCGACGTGTCGCTGGCGGAGGCGGTGGCGTTTCCCGTGCAGGACGGGGGCGGGGTGGCGCACGCGCTGTTCTACCCGCCGGCGAACGCGCGGTTCGCGGGCGCTGAGGGCGAGAGGCCGCCGCTGATCGTGGTGAGCCATGGCGGGCCGACCAGCATGAGCACGGACGCGTTCTCGATCCGGGTGCAGTGGTGGACGACGCGCGGCTTCGCGGTGGCGGACGTGAACTATGGCGGGTCGACGGGGTATGGGCGCGCGTACCGGCAGCGGCTCGACGGGCAATGGGGCGTGGTGGACGTGGCGGATTGCGTGGCGGCGGCGCGTCACCTGGCGGCGTCCGGGCGGGTGGACGGGGCGCGCATGGCGATCCGCGGCGGCAGCGCGGGGGGGTTCACGACGCTGGCGGCGCTGGTGGGGTCGGACGTGTTCCGGGCGGGCGCCAGCCATTACGGGGTGGCGGATTTGCGGCTGCTGGCGGGGGACACGCACAAGTTCGAGTCGCGCTACCTGGACGGGCTGGTCGGGCGGCTGCCGGAGGACGGGGCGGTGTATGATTCGCGCTCGCCGCTCAGCCATGTGGAGCTTTTGTCCTGCCCGGTGATCTTCTTCCAGGGGCTCGACGACAAGGTGGTGCCGCCGAACCAGGCGCGGGCGATGGTGGGCGCGATGCGGGCGCGCGGCGTGGCGGCGGCGCTCTACGAGTTCGAGGGCGAGGCGCACGGGTTCCGCCGCGCGGAGACGATCCGCAGGGTGCTGGAGCTGGAGCTGGACTTCTACGGGCAGGTGTTCGGCTTCGTGCCGGCGGGGGAGATGGAGAGGGCGGAGGTCAGGGCCTGAGGCGGGGCG
>CAXSES010000496.1:0-2428 GCA_964236225.1 uncultured Acetobacteraceae bacterium | reverse complement strand
CATCTTCAAACTCGATCCCCGTCACCTCACCCCGGGACCAAACACCTAGGACCCTTTCCCGATTGCTGCCATGACCCGTATGCTTTGCGTGTCCAGGGCTTGTCAACGGGCCTCGAAGTCTCCCCGCTTGTGGGCTTTGAATATTCCCCGTTCCAGCGGGTGTCGGTTTTCTAGGCGGTCATCGGCACCTCCCGCTTCGGTGGCCGCCCGCGTCGCCTGGGCGGGGCGACAAAGGGCGGCGGGTGGATGAGGGCCTTGGATCGGATGTGCTCGGGCACGAGGTCGGCGTGCTGGCGCAGCCGGTAGCTGGAGCCCTCGATCTGCACGACCACGGCATGGTGCAGCAGGCGGTCCAGCAGTGCGGTGGCGACCACAGGATCGCCGAACACCTCGCCCCACTCCGTGAACCCGCGGTTGGAGGTCAGGATCATCGCGCCGCGCTCGTAGCGGGCGTTGACCAGCTGGAAGAACAGGTTGCCGCCGCCGGGCACGACCGGCAGATAGCCGATCTCGTCGACGATCAGCAGGGCGAACCGGCAGTAGAAGCGGATTTTCTCGCGCAGCCTGCCCTCCCGCTCGGCCTGGGCCAGCGCGCCGATGAGGTCGGCCAGGGTGAGGAAGTGCACGCTGCGCGCCGCCTTGACCGCCTCGACGCCGAGCGCGATCGACAGGTGGCTCTTGCCGGTGCCGGGCGGCCCGATGAGGTGGACTACCTCGCAGCGATCGATGAACCGCAGCTCCGCCAGCGCCAGGATGCGGTTGCGGTCGAGCGAGGGCTGGAATGCGAAGTCGAAGCTCTCCAGCGTCTTGATGGTCGACAGCCTGGCCATGACCAGGGAGGTCTTGATGCGCCGCCCCTCGCGCAGGGTGAACTCCTCGGCGAGCAGGGCGTCGAGCGCCTCCAGCGCGCTGACCTCGCCGCGCTCGAGCTGGCGGACGAGGGCGTCGACGATCTCCAGCGCGCGTGGCATGCGCAGCCCGACCAGGTTGGCCTTGATGCGGTCCACCACGGCGGGGACAAGGTCCGCGCGGGGGCCCATCAGCCGCGTCCCTTGACGGCGAGCACGCGGCCGAGCGCGTCGTAGAACTCGAGCGAGCGGCGCGCCACGACGTCACCAGTGCGGCCGAGGACGGGCGCGGCGTGACCGGGCTGGCTTGCGGAGCGATGACGGGCCTGGCGATGAGCAGGATCGATGCGGGCCTGGTGGCGGCCCTGCAGCGGAACGTGGCTGGCGACCAGCACGCCGTTCTCGAGGATGCGGATCTCGTCGACCATGCTTTGCACTTCCAGCACGCGGCGCCGGGTGGTGTCGGGCACGCTGTAGGCATTGCCGCCGATGCTGACCATGCCCTCGTGAGACATGCGCCGCTCGAGGTGCAGCACGGCGCGATACGCTACCAGCGGCAGGGGGCTCAGCGCCGCCCGCTCCTCGGCGAACGCCTCGGCGACGACGAGTCCGGTGGTGGCGTGCACCCGCGGGTTGGCGACGGTGTCGAGCCAGTGGCGCAGCTGGGTGTTGAGGTCGTCGAGGTCGTGGAAGCTGCGGGCGAGGAAGAAGTCCTCGCGGATGTAGCGGAACGGGCGCTCGACTTTGCCCTTGGTCTTTGGCCGGTAGGGTCGGCAGGCCCTGGGCTGGAAGCCGAAATGCTGGGCCAGGTCGAGCAGGCTGCGGTTGTAGATCACCAGCCCGTCGGCATCTTGGCCGAGCACGGCGGTTTTCATGCGGTCGTAGAGGATCTCGCGCGGCGCGCCGCCAAGCGCCTCGAAAGCTGCGACATGGCAGCGCAGCACGGCGCCGAGATCCTGGTGCACGACGAAGCGCGCCCAGATCAGCCGCGAGCAACCGAGAACGAGGGAGAACAGCCAGACGATGCGCCGCGTCTGGGGCTCGTCGGTGAAGGTGACCTCGAAGCGGGCGAAATCGACCTGGCCCTGCAGGCCGGGCGGGGTCTCGAAGCGTACCTCGAACGGCTGGACCGGATCGGGGCGCAGCGCCTGCACGGCGCGCTTAACGCCGGTGTAGCCGCCGGTGAAGCCGCGCTCGCGCAGTTCGCGCCACAGGCGGACCGCGGTCAGGCCGGGATAGGCGGCCAGCCTCTCCCCCAGGTAGGGCGCAAAGGCGTCCGTGGCCCTGGGCCGTGGCGTGCGCGGGCCGTAGCTGGGCGGCTCGAGCCCGAGGGCGATGTACTTGCGGACCGTCTTGCGGTCGATGCCGAGCCGACGGGCGATGGCAGTGGGCCGCAGCCCCTGCCGGTGAAGCTCCATGATCATGACCAGTTCCCCAAGTCGAACCACCGGCATGTCCCCCAAGCTCTGGGGGGCAGCATCGGCGAAGGCGCCTGCGGGGTCTGGCCAGACCCCGCAGGCGCAACGAAGTGGGGAATATTCGCCGCCCACCAAAGGGGAGCATTCAACGCCCAGCGACAG
>CAXSES010000495.1:0-2437 GCA_964236225.1 uncultured Acetobacteraceae bacterium | reverse complement strand
TGGGCCTCAAACTCCGCCAAAGGCTCGCCTTTGGAATTCAATACTTAAGTTGCGCCGGGTCCAGGGGCGGCTCGCCCCTGGCGGGTCTCCGCTTTCAAGCAATGGGCAGAGCCCAGCGCTTGCTTCTTGCCCGTTCAGTTCGAGCGGAACGGCCGGAACACGACAGGGATCGGCGCGCTGCGGTAGGCGTCCAGGCCGCGCCCTGTGGCCAGCAGGCTCGGCGCGCCGGCCATGCGGATGATGTGGGCGCCGCCCATGGTGACGGGCGGCGCCGCGCCGGCGATCACCGTGGCGTCGGAGCGGACCGGGATCGGCCTGGCCGGCAAGGCGCGCGGCGCCGCGGCGCGGTCCGGCTGCGCCCAGGTGTCGAGCACGCGGCGCTGGTAGTCGGCGCCGGGGCCGGGGTTGAGCGAGTGGTAGGCGGCGGCGGCGTGCGGCCAGGAGCCCTGCTGGCGGAACAGGGTCTGCAGGAAGCCGGCGGCGTAGGCGGCGTTGGCCTGCGGGTCGAAAGCCTGGTCGAGGCTGGCGAAGGCCTCGGGATGGTAGCTGAGGTTGACCTGCATGCAGCCGACGTCGATCGAGCGGATGCCCTGCGCCTGGAACGCCTGGGCGGCGGCGATCGCCTCGGCCTTGCTCGCGTAGTAGTGGCCGATGCCCTCGGCGTTGATGGTCCAGGGCCAGGCCTGCACCGTGCCGGTCGAGGGGTCGGCGCGCCCGCTCTCGACCTTGGAGATGGCGGAGAGGAGCTGGTCGGGAATGCCGGAGGACTGCTCGGCGCCGCTGGTCGCCGCGTGGCACAGCGAGGAGGGGGTGCCAGGCCAGAACGACGCGGCGCGGGCGGCGTGGAACGACGCGAGCGTGATGGCGGCGATCACGATCAGGAGTGCTGGCGGGCATCGCATCGGCGCAGTGTGGCGGGCACCGGTTAACGAAAGGTGTCCGGCGCGCGGCGTCCGGCAGTTCGGGTTCATGGTGCAGTGCAAAAAGAGCTTGCGCCGCCGGGCCGTGTTCGGATAGTTTTTGCAGTGCAGCAGGGCGGTGCCCGGCTGCATCTTGGACGTTTCCTCCCTAAACTTGGCGGCGCGAAAGCGTCGCCTTTTTTTTGCCCGCGCCGCATAGGGCGCGGTCGTGGGCGGGGCGGGCGCAGGTCGCAGGGCAGGTCGCCGGGCAGGGCAGGTCGCCGCGGCGGTCGCGCGGGCGGACGCGGTGGCCGCGGTCGGCCGCGGCGAACGGGCTGGACTCAGGGGTCGAGCAGGCCGGGATCGTGCTGCAGGGCGGCGACGAGCGAGGCGACCACCAGGGACAGCCGCTCGCGCAGGGGAGCGAAGCCGGCGCGCTTCTCGATCGTGGCCTCGTCCATGTAGAGGCCGCGGGCCACCTCGATCTGCAGGACGTGGACCTGCTCGCGCGGGCGGCCGTAGTGGCGCGTCACGTAGCCGCCGGCGTAGGGGTCGTTGCGGCTGACCTGGTAGCCGGATTCGCGCAGCAGGGTTTCCACCAGCCGGGTCGCGGCCGGGGCGCAGGTGGTGCCGTGGGCGTCGCCGAGCACGAAGTCCGGCCCGTCGCGCGCCGCCTCGCGGGGCGGGGATGCCGGGTCGTGGCGGGCGGCGGGATGCGCGCCATCGCGGCCCCTTGGCTGCGAGGCGGCGTCGGGCATCGAGTGGCAGTCGAGCAGGAGGCAGGCGCCGCGCTGCCGCCGCGTGGCGTCGATCAGGCCGCGCAGCGCCGCGTGGTACGGCTCCCAGCAGGTGCGGACACGGCCCTGGGCCTCGGCGAAGCGCAGGCGGCGGCGGTAGATCGCCTCGCCGGAGGAGACCACGCGGGCCAGCGTGCCGAGGCCCGCGCCGACCCGCACGCTGGTGGTGTTGACCCAGGGCGGCAGGCCGTCCTCGAACATCGCCGGGTCGAGTTCCCAGGCCTCGCGGTTGGCGTCGCAGTAGGCGCGGGGGAAGGTCGCGGCCAGCAGCGCGGCGCCGTGCGAGGGAGCGGCGGCGTACAGCTCATCGACGAAGCTGTCCTCGGAGCGGCGCAGGGCGCGTGGGTCGAGGCGCGAGGAGTCGACGAAGCTCGCCGGGTAGTTGCGCCCGGAATGCGGCGAGGCGAGCACGAGGGCGGAGGCCTGCACCGCGGGCGCGTGCAGGATGAAGGGAGGGTCTGGCAACGGCATGTCCACGCCGCCATTCAAGCGCCGGCGCAGCCTTGTGTCACGCGGGCGCCGCGAAGGCGCGTTCCGGGGGGCGGGAGAGGGGTGGTGGGCGGTACTGGGATTGAACCAGTGGCCTTCCCCGTGTCAGGGGGACGCTCTCCCGCTGAGCTAACCGCCCGCCGATGCGGCTTTCCTAGAGACACAGGGGCGCGCGTGCAAGGCGGCGCGAGCGGACTGGGGCGTGGCACAGGCAGGCAAGGCTGGGCTCCCCCTCCGCCTGCCCTTCCAACG
>CAXSES010000494.1:0-2438 GCA_964236225.1 uncultured Acetobacteraceae bacterium | reverse complement strand
CTAGTGTCTGTCCGTGAAGTTACCTAGCTTTTGCGGAGCTTTCTCAGCATGAGGCGCACGGAGGCCAGCGTCAGGAAGGCAAGGGCGTTGCGTGCCCTGTTCTCCCAGTCCTTGGCCAGGCGGCGACCCGGTTGAGCCAGGCAAAGCTGCGCTCGACCACCCAGCGGCGCGGCAGGACAACAAAGCCTTTCGCCGCGTCCGAGCGCCTGACGATCTCGACGTCGAGCCGGGGCATGGCCCTGGCGACGCCCTGCTCGAACACCGGCCCCTGGTAGCCGCCGTCGGCAAGCAGCTTGCGCAGGAACGGGTAGCGCCCGAACAGGGTGGCGAGCAGACGCACGCCACCGTCGCGATCCTGGACGTCGGCCGGGTGGACGATCGCTGCCATCAGCAGGCCTTCGGTGTCGACCAGGATGTGACGCTTCTTGCCGTTGATCTGCTTGCCCGCATCGTAGCCGGGGGGGGGTCGATCTGGCCCCCCTTTTCCGCGCTCTTGACGCTCTGGCTGTCGACGATGCAGGCGGTGGGGCTGGCGTCACGTCCCGCCTGCTCGCGACACTGGACGTAGAGCGCGTGATGGATGCGATCGATCACGCCGCGATGGGTCCACAGGTCGAAGTAGCCGAAGATCGTGCTTTTGGGGGGAAGGTCCTTGGGCACATAGCGCCACTGGCAGCCCGTACTCAGCACATACATCAGCCCGTTGACCACCGCACGCAGATCCACCGAACGCCTGCGCCCGCCCCGCTTGGCTGGAGGAAGTAGGGGCTGAACCAACGCCCATTCCTCGTCAGTCAGGTCGCTGGGATAACGCAGCGCGTCACGGTTGTAGCGAGGACGGTTCTCCACGGTCCACATCAGCGCAGCCCCCTGTCACGGCAGGCCACCCTTGGATCATATCCCGCTTCAAAGTATCAATAACTTCACGGACAGATGGGGTGATTGGGGTCTGAGCCCGGTGATCCGGTGGCTGCTCCTCTCGGGATGGTAGAGCGTGGTCCGTGTGCATCGGCCACAACATCGAGGAGGAGCAGCCGTGGGTTACTTTGCCGGGTTGGACGTGTCGCTGGAAGAGACCGCCCTCTGCATCCGTTGACGACGCTGGCAGGATCGTGCGCGAGGCACGTGCCGCCAGCGAGCCGGAGGCGCTGGTCGCGTTCTTCGGGGCATGCGGGGTGACGATGGAGCGGATCGGCCTCGAGGCCTGTTCGCTGACGGCCTGGCTGCATGCGGGGCTGACGGAGGCGGGGCTGCCTGCGATCTGCATCGAGGCGCGACAGGCCAAGGCGGCCATGGGTGCCATGCCGAACAAGACCGACCGCAACGAGCCCGCGGAGTCGCGCAGATCATGCGCACGGGCTGGTATCGCGCGGTGCACGTGAAAAGCCCGGCCTGCCGCTCCTGGCGCGCGTTGCTGACCGCGCGGCGCCTGGTGCTCAACAAGCGCCGCGACGTGGAGAACGGCATCCGCGCGCTGCTGCGCGAGGTCGGGCTGAAGGTCGGCACGCCAAGCCGCAAGGTTTTCCCCGACCGCGTGCGCGAGCTGGCCGCCGCCGACCCGGTGCTGTCGAGCCTGGCAGAGTCTCTGCTGGGCGTGGTCGAGGTGATGACGCGCGAAGTCGAGAGGCTCACCAAACGGGTGCTCGACGAGGTGAAGGCGGAGCCCACGTGCCGGCGGCTGATGACGGTGCCCGGGGTCGGTCCGCTGACTGCCCTGGCGTTTCGCGCCACGATCGACCAGCCCAGCCGCTTCCCGAAGTCGCGTGATGTCGGCGCCCATCTCGGGCTGACGCCGCGGCGCTACCAGTCCGGCGAGACCGACGTGCAGGGGCGCATTAGCCGGTGTGGCGACGAGCTGGCGCGAACCGCGCTGTACGAGGCGGCCCACTCGCTGCTGATCCGCAGCAGCAAGTGGTCGGCCCTGCGGTCGTGGGGTATGGCCGTGGCCAAACGCCGCGGCATGGCGCGCCCGTGTCGCGGTCGCGCGCAAGCTGGCGGTGATCCTGCATCGCATGTGGGCCGACGGCAGCGAGTTCCGCTGAGGCAAGCAGGCTGCAGCGCCGGCAGAAGCCGCATGAGCCAGGAAGTTTCAGTTTCCGCCTGAGCAGGGCGGAGAGCGTGTCGTTCCCGTGGGGACGATGGGCGGGGTGATCTCGTTGAGATTCCGGAACCCGGTGGCGGCAGCGCTCCGAGGTCGCGGGACAGATTGGGATACCCCGTCCTCCTGACCCCATCGTGCGGCGGCCTAACGCCGACCGCGAAGAGAAGCGAGTGACCCGCGGGACTGGGCCTGACGCGAGAGGAATAGCTTGACCCCGACAACCCCAATCAGAGAAGACACTTAGGGGGAGCTTAGGCCACTGCCAACGATAAGACCATTGATGAATGCGATTGTAGGAATCCCACAATCGGAGACCATATTCAGACCTCATGTAAGA
>CAXSES010000493.1:0-2439 GCA_964236225.1 uncultured Acetobacteraceae bacterium | reverse complement strand
CGCCCTCGCGCCCGCGACCGCCCTCGCGCCCGCGACGGAGCAGCCCGAGCGCGGCTGCCAGCAGCCCGGCGACGAGCGGCACGGCCAGGCCGGGACGCCGCGCCAGCACCTCCGCCAGCAGCAGGAACTCCGCGGGGAACAGCGCCAGCGGCGGCATCCCGGCCAGCGCCAGCACCACCAGCAGCGCCAGCCACCCGCGCCCGCCCGATGCCGCATCGCCCATCGCCGCGCCGCCCGATGCCGCCCGGCCCAGCGCCGCGCCGCCCGCCTCGCGCGCTCCGGGCGGAGGCAGGCCCCCCGCCGCGACCGGCGGGCCCGCGCCGAACCCCGTCGTGGCGGGCCCGGCCTCCGGCTCCGCGCCCGCCAGCACGGCCGCCGCCCGCGCCAGCCCGGAGACGGCGAGGTGCAGCAGCCCGGCGTACACGGCGCCGCTGCCGCCCAGGCCGAACCCCGCCGCGGCAACCCCGCCGTGCAGCAGCGTGGCCAGCCGGAGCGTGCCCCCGCCGGCATGCCGCCACAGCGCCAGCCCCGCCACCCCCACCGACAGCACCCCCAGCCCCAGCAGCCCCGCGGCCGGCAGCCCTGCGCCGGCCGCCGCCGCCACCCGGCCCGCGCGCAGCAGCCAGACGAGCGCCAGCCCGGGCAGCGGCGCGCACAGCAGCACCTTCAGCGCGCGCGGCGCCGCCGACTGCGCCTGCCCGAGCCAGCCGTGCAGCGGCGCCAGCCCCGCCACAAGCGCGTGTCCCGCCAGCAGGAGCAGGCAGCCCAGCGCCAGCATCGCGCCATCCGCGGGCCTGCCCGCCAGGCCGGGCGCCAGGTCCCAGCGTCCCGCGCCGCCCATCGCCAGCAGCACCGTGCCGAACAGCGACAGGCACAGCGCCCCGGCCGCCGGCAGCGCCAACGCCCGGACCTCCGCCCAGGCCTCCGCCCGGATTTTTGCCTGGGCCTCCGCCCGGATTTCCGCCTGGGCCCCGGCGTGCCTGGCGCCGCCGCGCAGCAGCGGCGCGGCGCTCGCGACGCCCGCCGCCGCCGCCGCCGCCAGCCAGCCCGCCGCCACTGAGTCCGCGAGCAGCCCCAGCATCAGGCTGCCCAGCAGCGCCAGCGCCGCCGCCGGGGCGAACCGCTCCGCCCCGTCCTGTCCTGCCGCGCCGCCCGCATCCCCGGCCCGCTCCAGCCCCGCCACCGCGCCGCCCAGCGCGACCGCCGCCGTGAGCCCCGCGGCCCCCAGCGCCAGCGGATCGCCCAGCCATCCCGCCGCGGGCCGCGCCCACGGCAGCGCCAGCGCCGCGGCCAGAGTCGCCCCGCATCCCGCCACGTGCGCCCACAGCGCCGCCCGGCCGCGCGCCAGCACCGCCGCCAGCGCAGCCGCGACCCCCGGCAGCAGCACGCACAGCGCCGCGCCGCTCACGCCCCGGGCCCGATCCGGCTGTCCGTCCGCCCCATCGGCCCCGCGGCCGGCGAGCCCGCCGCCCCCGGCCCGGCGAGCCCCGTCCTCCCGTCCGCCCCGGCCACCCCCCTGGCCGGCGCCGCCCACGCCGGCTCCGCGGCCGGCGCGGTCCCCGCCGGCTCCCAGGCCAGCGCCGCCACGACCAGCATCGCCACCGCCGGCGCGGCCACGAACACCGCCGGCCCCGCGCCCCCGTCCGGAAGGGCCAGCGCCGCCAGCACCACCCCGTGCAGCGCCGAGGCGATCGCCGCGCCGCGGACCGCCGCCGCCCGGCGCAGCGACGCCGCCAGCAGCCCCAGCAGCGTCGTCGGCAGCGCCAGGCCCAGGGTGTCGCGCAGCGCCGCCTCCTGCAGCAGCGCCGCCCCGTGCGCCGCCGCAGCGCCGAGCACCGCCAGGCCCAGGCCCGCCGCCGCCCGCCGCCAGCGCCCCGCGCCCCGCGCCCCCGCCGTCCCTCCCCGCAGCAGCCGCGGCAGCGCGCCCAGGCCGAGCGCCGCCAGCGCCAGCGCCCCGGCCAGCTCGCCCCACGCCGCGTCCGACACCGCGCGCCCGGCCAGCGCCAGCGCCAGCACCACCGCCTGCGCGGTCGCGGCGCGCACCGCAGTCGCCGCCTCGCCCGCCAGCAGCGGCACGCAGCCCAGGGCGAGCACCGCCCCGCCGAGCAGCCCCGCCGCGTCGCCCGCCCCCGTCACGCGCCCGCCTCGGTCCACGCGCCCGCGCCCGTCACGCGCCCACACCCGTCACGCGCCTGCCCCACCCAGCAGCGCCAGAAGCGCCGCCAGTCCCGCGAGCGCCGTCGCCACCCCCAGAAGCTCGACCCGCGCCGCCGAGCCGAGCCGCGGCGCCGCCGCCTGCACGCCCCCGAGCAGCAGCCCGCCCACGCCGACCTTGATCCCCCAGCCCGCCAGCCCCTGCGCCCACAGCCAGAGCAGCTCCGCCAGCGCCGGTCCCGGGAGCGGCGGCCCTGCCCCGACCCCGTCGCCGCCCGGCCCGCC
>CAXSES010000492.1:0-2440 GCA_964236225.1 uncultured Acetobacteraceae bacterium | reverse complement strand
ATGACCCTCTACGGCTTCGACGGCTCCACCTACGTCCGCACCGTCAAGATGCTGCTCGCGGAGAAGGGCGCCACCGACTTCGAGCAGGTCCCGGTCGACGTCCTCAAGGGCGAGCCGAAGCAGCCCGAGCACCTCGCCCGCCACCCCTTCGGCAAGGTCCCCGTCCTCGACCACGACGGCATGCGCATCCTCGAGACCTCCGCGATCGTGCGCTACCTCAACGACGTGCTGCCCGGCCGCTCCCTGGTGCCCGCGACGCCCAAGGACCGCGCCCGCATGGACGAGGCGATCGGCGTGCTCGACTCCTACGGCTACGGCGCCCTGGTCGGCGGAGTCGCCGCCTACCATTTGTTCCCCGACTTCGTGGGCGGCAAGGACCGGCAGAGGCACGACGAGGGCCACAGGACGGGACGCAAGGTCCTGGACTACGTGATGCGGACCCGCGCCGCCTCGCCCTTCATCGCCGGCGAGCTGAGCCTGGCCGACCTCTACCTCGCCCCGATCGCCGCCTACGTCGCGATGACCCCCGACAAGGACGACCTGTTCGCCGCGGACGGCTTCGCCACGTGGTGGGCCTCCATCCAGGCGCTGCCCAGCTTCAGCGCCACCCAGCCCGGCTGAGCCGCGAGGCGGGCGGGCAAGGTCGAGGCCCCGCCTCCAGGCATCGGGCCTCGAACTCCGCCGAAGGCTCGCCTCCGAACTCCACTTCCTGAGTGAAAGCCGGTCCAGGGCGGCCCGCCCTGGCGGGTCCCGCCTTCAAGCATGGGGCAGAGCCCTGGCCTCGCTTCCTTCCAGGCCCGCTACCGCGCCAGCTCCTTCAGCGCCCCGCGGATCACCGCGTCCAGCCCCGCGCCCTCCCCAAGCCGCTCCATCACCCGCGCCACCGCGGGCAAGGCCTCCATGCGGCGATACCCGAGGTTGCCCAGCGCGGAGATCGCGTCGCCCTCCACGCCCCCCGTGGACGCGACGGAGAGCGTGACCCCGCCCCCGGTCGGCATCGCCCCCGCCTTGTCGCGCAGCTCGGTCAGCACCCGCACCGCCAGCCGCGGCCCCACCCCGGGCGCCCGCGTCAGGCTGGCCTTGTCCCCGCTGCCGATCGCCGCCACCAGGTCGGAGGGCGACATCGCAGACAGCACGTTGAGCGCCACCTTCGCGCCGACGCCCTGCACCGTGGTCAGCAGGCGGAACCACTCGCGCTCCGAGGCCTCTGCGAAGCCGTAGAGCAGGATCGCGTCCTCGCGCACCACTGTCTCGACCAGCACGCGCGCCACCGCCGGCGGGTGCGGCAGCGCGGAGAGCGTGCGCGTGGACGCCTGCACCAGGTAGCCGACGCCGCCCACGTCGATGACGCAGCGATCCGCCTCGACCCCCTCGACCCGCCCGGTCAGCAGCGCGATCACCCCGCGCGCCCCGCCCGCGCGACGCCGTCCCCGGCCGCCCCGCCGCGCCGCCGCGACGCCGCGCCATCACGATGCGCAACCCCGTCCCGGACGCCCCACGCCGTCTCGCCGCGCAGGACACCGGGCCGGCCGGACCCCCGTTCCGTCTCGCGCGGCAGGACAGAACAGGGCGCTCCTGTCCTGCCGCGCGAGACAACCCCCGCACGCCCCTCCAGGCCGCGCAGAACCCGGCCTGCCCGTGTCTCGGCCCACCCCGCCCCGATCGACCCCGCCCCAATCCACCTCGCCTTGGCCAACTCCGCCCAGACCGATTCCGCCTTGGCCCACCCCGCCCCGATCGAGCCCGCCTCAGCCGTCTCCCCCATGCCAGGGCAGGCGACGCCCTCCCCGGGCCGCCCTCGAACCGACCTGCCCCCCCTGCCCCGCCGCGCGCTCACGCCATCCGCGTCCCGGCGCCCCAGGCCAGCCGGCTCGCCCTGTGATGCGCGTGGCAGATCGCCACCCCCAGCGCGTCCGCCGCGTCCGCGCGCTTCAGCGTCGCGCCCGGCAGCAGCCTGCGCACCATCGCCTCCACCTGGTCCTTGCTCGCCGCCCCGGTGCCGACCACCGCCTGCTTGACCATCATCGCCCCGTACTCGAACACAGGGATGCCCGCCAGCGCCGGCGCCAGCAGCGCCACGCCCCGCGCATAGCCGAGCTTGAGGGTCGCCGTGCCGTTGCGGTTGACGTAGGTCTCCTCCACCGCCGCCTCGTCCGGCTCGTACGCCCGGAACAGCGCCACCAGCCCGTCATGCAGCGCCCGAAGCCGCTCCGGCACCCTGTCCTCGTTGGTCGTCGACAGCACCCCGTCCGCGATGTGGCGCAGCCGGTTGCCAGTGACCTCGATCACCCCCCAGCCGGTGAAACGCAGGCCCGGGTCGATGCCGAGCAGGCGCGCCGTCTTCGGCCCCGCCGGCGTCACAGCAAGGAAGGAAGGCCAGGGGCGCTGCCCCCCATGCCTGGAAGCGGGGACCCCGCCAAAGGCTCGCCTTTGGAAACCC
>CAXSES010000491.1:0-2441 GCA_964236225.1 uncultured Acetobacteraceae bacterium | reverse complement strand
CCCCCTGGCGGGTCCAGGGCAGAGCCCTGGCCTTGCCTGCCCTGGCAGGTCAGAACTCAAGACCCTCGGCAGCAAACAGACATTCAGGCTTTCAGATCGTCTGGAACCTTGCCGCCGTTCTCAGAAAGCTTCTGCATGACTTCCTTATGCAGCCAGATGTTCATAGTGGCCGAGTCGTTGGCATCACCGCCATAATGCAGCTCACCAGCCAGTTCCTTGCGTGCCGCAAGACTGCTGTCGAGGCCGAGCAGCTTCATCAGGTCCACGATCGAGTTGCGCCAGTCCAGAGCCTGCCCCGCCTGCGCCGCCTTCGCGGTCAGCACCTCAGCCACGTCGACCTTCGCGGCCGGCGCCTGCGCAGGGGCGGGGTTCGCGCCACTTCCGGATGCATCAGCCGACGCGGTGCCGGAAGGCGCGTCCGTGCTCGCATCAGGCTGGCCGGCTGCCGCGGCGGGATGACCACCGAAGATCGCCGACATGATCGAACCGAAAATGCTCATCGTGGCTTTCCTCACACAACCTGTGCGGACAACGGTCCGCCTGCCCGCAAGTTCAACCTCCTGCCAAACTCCGATCTCGCGGCCGGATCTTCCCGGCTGCGGCCTCGATGTCCCTTGCTCCGGCCTCCATGCGCAGCTCCACGCAGGTCAGGCACCCCCGGCCACGGAGTCGCGATCGGCGAGGCGCACCGTGCCGTCTGGTTCCGCTCACGACACGATGCTCGACACCGGCACGATGCCTGCCGCAATCGCGAGCTGATGCACGGCGGGCGACGGATGCACCCCGTCGATCGTGCCCGCCACGGCCGTGCCGTTGACTGAAGGCGTCGTCCACCGCCCGGTCGCATCCGCTGCCACGCTGTTCAGGTCGATGACGCCCGCATACCCGTAGGAGGCATAGTTCGCGATCAGGCTCGCGTTGCACGCAAGCCGCTGCACCTCCACCGGGGACGCCGAAGCCGTCGCCGTGCCGAAACACAGCATGCTTGACGCCGGCAACGCCGCTGCGAGCGGCTGGGACAGGACGATGCCTGCCGTGCCAAGGCTGCTGATCGTGGTGCCTGCCGACAGCGTCCCGGTGCCGCTGCCAGACGGACAGACGAGCTGGCCCACCGCGAGGTTGGCCACGCTGGCCATCGCCAGCGTCGTGCTGCCGCTCGGTGCCGTCGCCGCCATGCTGGCCGTGGCCACGGGAAATCCCTGGTTCGCCGCGCTTAGGTACCCGTCGTTGCTGTAGGTCGTGGGCGGAGCAGTCCTCACCCACACGCGCTGCCGCCCCGCCAGGAACGGCAGGGCGTCGGTGGCAAGCGCGCTCATCACCGCCGTGGCCGGCAGTCGCCCGATCTGGATGTCGTTGCGCCCGAATCCCAACGCCACGTCGGTGATGCCGCTGTCCACCGCGAGCGCCGCCTGCCCCCGCTCCTGGACGCTGGCGGCGAACGCCGTGGTCGAGCCCCGCGCCACGCTGATGAAGGTGACGCCCTTCGCCGCCAGGCTGCGCTGCATGTAGCCCATGCAGCCGTACACCCCGTCCGAATTGTCCCCGGTCCCCGCGTCGATGCTGTCCCCCAGGTCGAGCAAGGCACCAGCCACCGGCATCCCCGCCGGATAGGTGACGAGCGCCAGGATCGCGACCGGGCAGAAATATCCGCCGCCCGTGTTGCCCAGGACCGACGGGTTGAGCGTCTGGTCCGTCTGCGACGTGGAGCGCGCCGAGAACTCCCCGGCCAGCCGCGTGGCCACGCCGGACTGCACGCCGGGATAGTCCATGAGCTGCAACCCCGCCGCCGAGAAGCTCGCGAAGTTGCGCACGAAGAACTGCGACCCCGGCGCCGGGCTGCACGGAATGAAATCGCTCCGATAGTCCCCGTGCTTCGGCGCGATGGTGAGCGTGCGCCCGCCATTGAACGTCGCCGGGACGATGCTGCCCGTGAAGGTGTAGGGCTGGCCGCCGACCGTCGCGGCGGTGGTGGGCGCGCTGAGATTGACGGTGGTGGCGCCTGGGTTGTTCCCCGCGCCCGGCGTGGAGACCAGCGGCGCCGACGTCACGTAGGTGCCCGCCGCGATGCCCCCGCCGGAGCTGCTGACCGCCGCGCCCTGGGTGATCCCGTTGACCCCGAGCAGCGTGGCCTGGAAGGTCTCGACGCCCGAGCCGCTGACCTGCGCCGCGTTGGAGTTGACGGTGATCGCCGGCGCCGTGGGGAAGGACAGCGAGGCGGTCAGGCTCGCCGTGACCTGGCGGTCCACCTCGCCGGACTGCGGCATGTCCCACCCGGCGTAGACGAGCTGGATGGCCGTGACCTGCCCCACAGGCGGCGTCCACCAGGCGGTCTGGTCCATGCTCGTCGTCGAGGTGGCGTCGTAGTAGGCGGCCGAGCCGTTGGCGCCCCGCCCCCGGAACCCGATCGGCACCAGCGCCTGCCGCGCGCCGAGCTGCGAGCG
>CAXSES010000490.1:0-2456 GCA_964236225.1 uncultured Acetobacteraceae bacterium | reverse complement strand
TTGCCCACGCGGATGCGCGCCCTTAGCTCAGCTGGATAGAGCACCCGCCTTCTAAGCGGGATGTCGCTGGTTCGAGTCCAGCAGGGCGCGCCAGCTTCCTCCGCGCGGCGCGGGTCAGGAGGTGGCGGGCACGCAGACGCCGCCCTCGCCCCGGCGCGGCGCGACGGGCTGGCGCGAGCGGGTGCGGTCCACCAGGTAGAACTCGGTGAAGTCGGCCGCCCCGAGCGCCTCGAAGAGTCGGCCCTCCACGTCGTCCACCTCGCCGACGCTGTTGACGCGGTGGGTCTGCGGCTCGCCGTCATGGCCGAGGAAGGTGATCGACCCGCACAGCGCGACCTCGTAGTGCTCGGCCGGCGGCACCGCCACGTCGAGGATGATCTGCGGGGTCTTGAGGTCGAGATGGAAGGCGCCCACCACCGTTCTGTTGACGTAGATCGTGGTGGACTCGTCCAGCTCGCGCTCGTCGAGCTGGTCCTGTATCCTGAAGCGCACCAGGCCGGCCTCGCCCTGCGCCGCCACGGCCCGCGCCACGCCGCCGGGCGGGGCGGGGGGCGCGGCCGCGGGGGACGCCGATGACGCGACCGGCGCCATGAGCATCAGCAGGACCGGCCAGGCCGCCGGGGTGGTCACACGTGTCGGCATCCTGGTCCTCCCTGGCGCGTGGCGCCGGCGGCGCGGATGAGCCCAGCCGAGTCCGCTTTCCCCGAGTCAGGCACGATCGCCTGCCTGCTGCGCCTCGGTGCCGCCGCCCTTGCCGAGGCGGAGGTGGAGGGCGCGGCGCGCGAGGCAAGGCTGCTGCTGGCGCATGCCCTCGGGCTCAGCCTGTCCGACCTGCTGCGCGACCGCAACGCCGTGGTCGCCTCCGCCGGCTTCGCCGGGGCCCTGGCCCGACGCGCGGCCCGCGAGCCGATGGCGCTGATCCTGGGGCGGCAGGGCTTCTGGACGCTCGACCTCGCCGTGTCGCCCGACACCCTGATCCCGCGCGCAGACAGCGAGTCGCTGATCGAGGCCGCGCTGCTGCACCGGCCGGATCGCGCCGCCGTGCGCCGGGTGCTCGACCTCGGCACCGGCACCGGGTGCCTGCTGCTCGCGGCGCTGTCGGAGTTCCCGCTGGCCTGGGGCGTTGGCGTCGAGCTGTCTCCCGCGGCGGCGCGCCTGGCCCGCGACAACGCCCGGCGCTGCGGCCTGTCGCACCGCGCGTCCCTGCTGTGCGCGAGCTGGGCGGACGCGCTGCGGCCGGGCGCCGGCTTCGACCTGGTGCTCTCCAACCCGCCCTACATCGCGGCCGGCGACATCGCCGGGCTGATGCCGGAGGTGGCGCGCCACGAGCCGCGGCGGGCGCTGGACGGCGGCGCCGACGGGCTCGACTGCCACCGCAGGATCATGGACGCGCTGCCGTGGCTGCTGGCGCCGGGGGGCGTGGCGGTGCTGGAGCTCGGCGCGGGGCAGGCGGCGGCGGCGCGCGGGCTCGCGGCCGAGGCCGGCCTGGCGCATCGCGCCACGCACCCCGACCTCGGCGGGACGCCGCGGGCCCTGGTCCTGACCAGAGGCAGGCAAGCAAGGCCAGGGGCTCTGCCCCTGGACCCCGCCAAAGGCTCGCCTTTGGAAACCACGACTTAAGTAAGGCCGGTCCAGGGGGGCTCCCCCTGGCGGGTCCAGGGCAGAGCCCTGGCCTTGCCTGGCGCCTTGCTCCGGCTCCCTGCAACCGCCACGAGAAAGCGTTTGGCAGCGCACGCCGCGGCCGTTACGATAGTTCCGACGCACTGCGCCCCCGCCCGCTTCCGCGGCGGCTTACGTCCGCGAAGGACGTTCGGCTTCAGGCCGGCGCATCCGTGTTCCACAGAACGGGCGGGGCTCGCGCCCATGGCCCAGGCCAGGGCGGCGGCGACGGCCGGGGCAGAGGTCCCCGTCGCGTCCCGGCATCGCTGGTCGAACCAGGAAGGCTTTGCGAACACCCATGAACATGAAGCGCATGCGCGGCCGCAACCACCGCGGCACCAGCCCCGGACCCGGCAGCAGCGGCGGCACCCCGATCCGCCACCACACCGGCACCATCCCGCTCAACCGCAACCACGTGTTCGACAGCAGCGGGCCCGACCTGCGGGTGCGCGGCACGGCGCAGCAGCTGTTCGAGAAGTACCTCCAGCTCGGCCGCGACGCCAACAGCTCCAGCGACCGCGTGATGGCGGAGAGCTATTTCCAGCACGCTGAGCACTATTTCCGCATCATCAACGCCATGAACCAGGCGGCGCAGGGCCAGGTCGCCCACGCCGCCCCGGTCCAGCAGCCATCGGCCGCCTACAACGGCCCGCACCAGAACCGGCGCCAGTACGTCGAGCAGCCCGAGGCCGACGACGGCGAGCAGCCGGGCGAGACCCAGGGCGGCGGTCCGGACGCCTGAGCGCAGGGGCGGTCAGGAAGGAAGCAAGGCTGGGCTCTGCCCAGACCCGCCAGGG
>CAXSES010000489.1:0-2459 GCA_964236225.1 uncultured Acetobacteraceae bacterium | reverse complement strand
TCCTCCTGGCGAACCCCCGCTTCCAGGCATGGGGGCAGAGCCCTGGCTTTGCCTGCCTGACAGGTCAACGTCATAAGCCGTTGGTATCACCCTGCTTCTTGACTGACGTATGCCGCCCGAGGGTCGGCACTCCCCCTATGTCAGTCAACCTGGCCGTGCGCATCAGGCGGGACGAGCATCCCGCCTGCGCCCGCCCGCTCAGAGCGGAATCCGGAGTCCGTCCCAGAAGGCGCACTGGTGCTCCGCCCTGACCTGTGTCTCGGTCAGGTACCCGCCCCCGTTCCGGAGCGACACCAGCAGGTGGGTCGAGCCGTAGTCGAACCAGAACGGCAATCCGAGCACCGGCAGGATTGGCGTGCCGGTCCTGGCGAAGTTGGTCCAGTCGGCGATGACGCGCTGCGACAGCGCCAGATCCTTCCCGCTCACCCGGGTGCCGGCCGGTGCCGCAAGGCCGAACACGTAGGGCAGCTCCGCGGTGTGGTAGTCGCCCAGGCTCAGGCCCGGCTGCGGCATCGAGAAGATCGGACCCTGGGCCGGATCGGGCTCGTCGAATTCGTAGCTGTAGATCGGCACGTGGCGCGCCAGGGCCTGCCGCTTCTGGTCGGCGAGGCAGGAGAAGATGCCGTCCGTCTCGGCGGCCGAGAGGGCCTGGGCCGGGCTCTGGTAGGCGGCGACCGGGTAGCGGGCCAGGATCGCCGGAGCGTTGGCGCCGTACAGCCCCTGGAGCTGCGCGGCATAGCTCGCCGCCGTGACCGGCCCGGACGCCGCCTCCTGCAGCCCGACGAACACCGTCTCCTCGTCGCGGTTGCCGCCGAAGATCACCGGGACGTGGGTGAACTGCCCGGTCCGGAACGCCTGCAGCGTCTCCAGCGGGATCACCTGGCCGTCCACGACCGGATTGGAGCTGCCGCCCGCGGTCACGAACGCCGCGGCGGGCACCGCGCGCAGGCAGGCGGCGACGTCCGCGGCCCCGGCGCAGCCGACGGCGGCGATCGTGGTCGCGCTGGTGCCGGCCTCCGTGGCGGCGAGCGTGGGCACGACGTTCGCGCTGCTCTCGATGATCGCGCGCCTGAACAGGCCTCTGGCCGCCGGCGAGACCATCTGCAGTTCGGTCGAGTTGCCCCCGAAGGACTCGCCGAACAGGGTCACGTTGCCGGCGTCGCCGCCGAAGGCCGCGATGTTGCGCCTGACCCAGCCCAGCGCCGCCTGCTGGTCGAGGATGCCGTAGTTCCCCGACACGCCCAGCGCGCTCTCCCGGTCGAGCGCAGGGGCCGTGAGGAAGCCGAGCGGGCCCTGCCGGTAGTCGATGGTCACGACCACCACCCCGGCCTGCTGGGCGATGTACTGGCCGTAATAGTACGGCTCCGATCCGGCACCGGCCGCGCCGCCGCCGTGGATGAAGAACATCACTGGCCGGCGCGTGGACCTGTCGCCCGACGGCGCCCAGACATTGAGGGTGAGGCAATCCTCGCTGCCGGTGAGCATGTGCGTCGACAGCGGGATTTGCGGGCAGACCGGCGCCGGCTGGGTCGCCAGCAACGGCGTCGCCCAGGACGCGTGCGCCTGCGGCGGCAGGAAGCGCAGCGGACCGACCGGCGGCGCCGCATAGGGGATGCCGAGGAACGCGTTGACCGAGCCTTCGCTGACCCCGACCACCGGGCCGTCGGCGCTGACCACCGTTGGTGCCCCGGCCGCCGGAGCCGCTCCCGTCTGGGCGAGCAGGGCAACGGCTGCGGCGGCTCCGAGCAATGCCGTGCGACGACGACGACCGCACGCTTCGCGTTGTGCGTGATGACGCATAGATGCCTTCCCTCGGGTCTCTGCCCGTTCCTGGGACCGAAACCCCGGCCCTGCGTGATAACGACGCCAGGATCGGCGAAGATTCAAGTTGTTCGCTCCCCTGCCTGGAAGCGGGGACCCCGCCAAAGGCTCGCCTTTAGAGTCCAATACCTAAGAAAAGCCGTCCAGAGGGCTCCCCCTGGCGGGTCCCCGCTTCCGGACATGGGGCAGAGCCCTGGCCTTGCCTGCCTGACAGGTCATGTCAAAGGCCGCTGGTGTTGCCTCAGCAAACCGGCCTCCGGAAGTCCTGGCGTTTGGCGGAGCGGGCCAGAGGGTCCGCGCCCGGAGCCGGCGGCTCAAGGCGCCGGTCCGGCGATCCCGGGCGAGCCGGCAAGCAGCGCCGCCGCGAGGAGGGCAGCGTCGCGGTAGATCCAGACGGTGGTGTTCGCGCACGGCTCCACCCGGTCGGGCGGCCCGTAGGCGGCGAGGATGCGCTCGGGCGGCAGGCCGCGCATCACGATGAAGTCGTAGTGCGGCGGGCGCGACGGGTCGGCGAGGGCGTGGCGGTACCAGCGCGGGTCGTTGCCCCAGTCCAGGGCGTGCCCCGCGCCGTCGAGCTGATCGACCTGCATCGACCAGTCCGTCGCCACCTCGATCGGCCGCGCCTCCCAGTAGCCGGC
>CAXSES010000488.1:0-2469 GCA_964236225.1 uncultured Acetobacteraceae bacterium | reverse complement strand
CTCCAAAGGCGAGCCTGTTGAGGAGGCCCCGCTTTCAGGCTTGGGGGGCAGAGCCCCTGGCCCTGCTTGCTGGACCGGCCATCGCATTTTGCCGCTGGCATGAGGCGAACTCCAGGCGTCCGGTCGCGGGGTGGCATGGGCCGGGTCCGGAGCGGGGTGCCGAGGCCGGCACCCTCGTTCGCCCTGCCGCTCACCCGAGCAGCCCCAGCACCTCGCGCGCCGCCGCCTCGGACGGGGTTTCGCCGGGCGGGCGCAGGCTCGCCATCACGCCCGCGAACGCCGCGCGCTGCGCGCCCGCCGCCGCCGCGTCGCCCAGCAGCCGCTCCAGAGTCGCGGCCAGCCTGGCCGGGGTGCAGTTCTGCTGCAAAAGCTCGGGCACCACCTCGCGCCCGGCCAGGAGGTTCACCATGGCGACGTGCGGCACGCGGATCATGCGTCGCGCCATCGCCGCGCTGAGCGGGTTGACGCGGTAGGTCACGGCCATCGGCACCGAGGCCAGCGCCAGCTCCAGCGTCGAGGTGCCCGACTTGGTCAGCGCGGCGCCGGCGGCGGCGTAGGCGTCGTGCTTGTCGTCCAGCCCGGTCACGATCACCGGCCTGACCGCCCAACCGGCGACGGCTTCGCGCACCGTTGCGGCCACGATCGGCGAGACCGGCACCACCGGCACCACCCCAGGCATGCGCTGCGCCAGGATTTGGAGCGCGCGGCCGAACACCGGCAGCAGGCGCGGCGCCTCGCTGCGGCGACTGCCTGGCATCAGCACCACCACCGGCGCGTCTGGCGCGAGGGTGTGCCGCGCGCGGAATCGCGCGCCGCAGCCCGAATCCGCGCCGGACTGGAGCACGGGATGGCCGACGAAGCGCGCCTCCAGGCCGTGGGCTGCGAACCAGTCGGGTTCGAACGGCAGCAGGCACAGCAGGCGGTCCCACAGCCCGGGGAAGCGGCGGACGCGGTGCTCGCGCCACGCCCAGACCTGTGGGGCGACGTAGTGCGCGCGCGCGATGCCGAGCGGCGAAATCCGGCGCAGCAGGTGCAGCGCGAAGCCGGGGCTGTCGATCGTCACCACCGCGTCGGGACGGGTGCGGGCGATGTCGGCGGCGCATTCGGCCAGACGCGCGCGCAGCAGGCGCAGGCGGGGCAGTATCTCCACCAGGCCCATCACGGCGAGGTCGTGCATCGGGAACAACGTGCGCAAGCCCAGCTCGGCCATGCGGGGGCCGCCGACGCCGGCGAACTCCAGGTCGGGGCGCTGCGCACGCAGGGCGAGCATCAGGCGGGCGCCGAGGACGTCGCCGCTGGCCTCGCCGGCGAGGAGCCAGATAGTGGTCAAGAGGAAGCGAGGCCAGGGGCTCTGCCCCCCTGCCTCAAGACGGGAACCCCGCCAGGGCGAGCCGCCCTGGACCGGCCTCTGGAAAGCAGGACTCGAGTCGGGGTTTCCAAAGGCGAGCCTTTGGCGGAGTTTGAGGCCCGGTGCTTGAAAGCGGGGCCTCAACCTTTCTCACGTCATCTCCGCGACCCGGCACGGCGCAACCGTGCCCGGCCAGTCGCGGTGGTTGCGCACGCCGCCATCCGCGCGCACCGCGTCGAGGCGCGCGGGGTCGAGGGTCGCGTACACCCAGCCGGGCTCGTCCAGGGCGCCGCGGGCGAGCACGCCGTCCTCGGGGAAGCCGCGGTCCACCGGGCCGAACACCGCGGCGTAGCCCCGGTTGGCGTCGAGCGTGCCGAGCCACGGCGCCGCGCCCACAGTGGGCGTGATCGCGACGAAGCACTGGTTCTCCAGCGCGCGGGCGCGGGCGGACAGGCGCACCCGGTTGAAGCCCGCGATCGTGTCGGTGCAGGACGGCGCCAGGATCAGCCAGGCGCCGGCCTCGACCTGGGCGCGGGCCAGCGGCGGGAACTCGATGTCGTAGCAGATGCAGATGCCGACGCGGCCCCAGGGCGTGTCGAACACCGCGGGCGGATCGCCGGGGGCGATGTCCCACATCTCGGACTCGAAGCGGGTCATCACGGACTTGTCCTGGAACGCGCAGCTTCCGTCGGGCGCGATCAGGGGCGCGCGGTTGCGGGTGCGCGCGCGGCCGTCGGGCGCGATGTCGCGCACCGGCAGCGTGCCCGGGAGCAGCCACACGCCGTGCCGCCGGGCGGTGGCGCGCATCGCGTCGAGCAGCCGCCCCGTGGCCGCGCACACCACGTTCAGCTCGCGCGCCACGTCCGGGGCGGCGCATGGGCCCTGCGTGGCGGCGGCGTGCGCGGCGCCTCCGGCCAGCTCGACGCAGCCGTACTCGGGCATCACCAGCAGCTCGGCGCCAGCGCCGGCGGCCTCGGCGACCCGGGCGTCCATGAGCGCCGCCCAGGCGGGGAAATCGGCCGGGCGCGCGATCGGCTGCTGCAGCAGGGCGAGGCGCAGCGCGGTCACGGTGGCGATCCCACTCCGGTCGGCGGTGCCGACGATCTCACCCCCGTCGGCGG
>CAXSES010000487.1:0-2472 GCA_964236225.1 uncultured Acetobacteraceae bacterium | reverse complement strand
CAAGCATGGGGCGGGTCCAGGGCAGAGCCCTGGCCTTCTGAACTGACCCACCACCCTTGACGCCCCCGCCCACCCTCGCCACACCCTGCGCATGGACAGCTCCGCCGGACATATCGAGAACACCCCGCTCGCCGACGCCCTCAGCGAGCGCTACCTCGCCTACGCCCTGTCGACCATCACCTCGCGCTCTCTGCCCGACGTGCGCGACGGCCTCAAGCCGGTGCACCGCCGCCTGATCTACGGCATGGCCCAGCTCCGCCTCGACCCCACCGCCGGCTTCAAGAAATGCGCCCGCGTGGTCGGCGACGTGATGGGCAAGTACCACCCGCACGGCGACAGCTCGATCTACGAGGCGATGGTCCGCCTCGCCCAGGATTTCGCTGTGCGCTACCCCCTCGTCGAGGGCCAGGGCAATTTCGGCAACATAGACGGCGATAACGCCGCCGCCATGCGCTACACGGAGGCGCGCATGACCACCGTCGCCGCCCTGCTGCTTGAGGGCATCGACGAGGACGCCGTCGATTTCCGCCCCACCTATGACGGCGTCGAGACCGAGCCGGTCATCCTGCCTTCCGCCTTCCCCAACCTGCTCGCCAACGGCGCCGCCGGCATCGCGGTCGGCATGGCAACCTCGATCCCGCCGCACAACGCCGGCGAGGTCTGCGCCGCCGCGCTCCACCTGATCGCCCACCCCGACGCCTCCACGATCGACCTGCTCGCCCACATGCCCGGCCCCGACTTCCCCACCGGCGGCACCCTGATCGAGGACCCGCTCGCCCTGGTCCAGGCCTACGAGACCGGCCGCGGCGGCTTCCGGGTGCGCGCGCGCTGGGCCGTCGAGCAGGGCCGCATGGGCCTGTGGTCGATCGTCGTCACCGAGATCCCCTACCAGGTGCAGAAGGCCCGCCTGATCGAGCAGATCGCCGAGCTGATGGAACTCAAGAAGCTCCCGCTGCTCGGCGACATCCGCGACGAGAGCACGGAGACCGTGCGCCTGGTGCTGGAGCCCAAGGTCCGCGGCGTGGAGCCAGAGGTCCTGATGGAGACGCTGTTCCGCGCAACCGGGCTCGAATCCCGCTTTCCCCTGAACATGAACGTGCTCGACGCCACCCGCACGCCCGGCGTGATGGGCCTGCGCGCGGTGCTGCGCGCCTGGCTCGACCACCGCCACGAGGTGCTGGGCCGCCGCTCCCGCCACCGCCTCGCCGCGATCGAGCGCCGCCTGGAGATCCTCGGCGGCCTGCTGTGCGCCTACCTCAACCTCGACGAGGTGATCCGCATCATCCGCGAGGAGGACGACGCCCGCGCCAGCCTGATGGCCGCCTTCGACCTCACCGAGCTTCAGGCCGACTCCATCCTCAACATGCGCCTGCGCAGCCTGCGAAAGCTCGACGAGATCGAGATACGTCGCGAGCACGCTGCCCTGGAGAAGGAGCTGGCCGGCCTGCAGGGCCTGCTCGGCAGCGAGGCGCAGCGCTGGCGCCGCATCGCCAACGAGATCGCCCGCGTGCGCCGCGACTTCGGCGCCGGCCCGCTCGGCGACCGCCGCACGGTGATCGGCGCGCCGCCCGCCGCCATCGCGATCTCCGACATCATCCCCGTCGAGCGCGAGCCTCTCACGGTCATCCTGTCCGAGAAGGGTTGGCTGCGCGCCGCCAAGGGCCACGCCCTCGACCCCGCCGGGCAGAAGTTCAAGGAGGGCGACAGCCTGCGCCTCGCCCTGGAGTGCGAGACCACGGACCGGCTCTGCCTGCTCGGCAGCAACGGCCGCGTCTACACCCTGCGCGCCGCCGACCTGCCGCGCGGCCGCGGCGACGGCCAGGCGATCCGCGTCCTCGTCGAGCTGGCCGCCGGCGACGACCTCGCCGCCCTGTTCGTCTGGCGCCCCGGCCTGCGCTGGCTGGTCGCGTCCAGCGGCGGGCGCGGCCTCCTCGTCGCCTCCGACGACCTGCTCGCGGAGAAGCGCACCGGCAAGCAGGTGCTCAACGCCCGCGACGGCGAGACCGCCCTGCTCTGCGTGCCCGCTTCCGGCGACCACGTCGCGGTCATCGGCGAGAACCGCAAGCTGCTGGTCTTCCCCCTCGACCAGGTCCCGCTGCTGTCGCGCGGCGCCGGCGTCACCCTGCAGCGCTTCAAGGAGGGCGGCCTGCGCGATGCCCGCGTCTTCGCCCTGGCCTCCGGCCTGACCTGGCGCCTGGGCGAGAAGACCCGCACCGAGACCGCGCTGCGCGACTGGATCGGCGAGCGCGGCCAGGCGGGCAGGGCGCCGCCCGCCGGCTTCCCCCGCTCAGGACGCTTCGGCTAGGCGCCCCAACCCGTCTCGCCCGGCAGGACAGGGCAGGCCTCCGGGCCCCGTTTCGTCCCGCGGCGCAGGACGGGCGCGTCCTGCGCGGCGGGACGTCACCGCGCCGGGTCAGCCGCATTGGGCAAGCGGGCTGAAAGCAAGCAAGGCTGGGCTCTCCCTCCGCTGCC
>CAXSES010000486.1:0-2486 GCA_964236225.1 uncultured Acetobacteraceae bacterium | reverse complement strand
GCCTGCTGGTCGTGAGGCTGATCAGCGGCCGCAGGGCAGCCTGCGGCAGCGGCATGCCGGTCAGGTAGCCCTGCACCTGGTCGCAGTTCTGGGCCTGCAGGGCCGATAGCTGTTCCCCCGTCTCCACCCCTTCCGCCGTCACCGTCAGCTTGAGGCTGCCGGCCATGGCGATCACGGCGCGCACGATGGCATCGGCCTGCCCGCTCTGGCCGAGACCCTGCACGAAGGACCGGTCGATCTTGATCTTGTCGAACGGGAAGCGTTGCAGGTAGCTGAGGCTGGAATAGCCGGTGCCGAAATCGTCGAGCGAGATCCGCACGCCCCTCTCCTTCATCTCCGACAGGACGGTCAGGGCGCGATGGGGATTGTCGATCAGGAATCCCTCCGTCACCTCGATCTCCAGCCGGGCCGGCGACAGGTTCGATGCCGCCAGGATGGCGCCGACCTGCTGCGACAGGTCGGGATGGTGGAACTGCGCGGGCGACATGTTGACCGCGATCCGCAGCGGCGCCTCCCAGGTGCTGGCCTCCCGGCAGGCGGTCGCCAGCACCCACAGCCCGAGCGGCACGATCAGGCCGCACTCCTCGGCCAGGGGGATGAAGTCGCCCGGCGCGATGCGGCCCTGGCCCGGGTGGTTCCAGCGCACCAGGGCCTCGAAGCCGAGGAGGACGCCGTCGGCGCAGCCGACGATCGGCTGGTAGTGCAGCTCCATCTCGCCCGCCTCGATCGCGCGGCGAAGGTCGACCTCGAGGGTGCGCCGGTTGCGCAGCTGCTCGTCCATTGCCGCCTCGAACAGGCGGAACGCACCACGCCCCTCCTCCTTGGCCCGGTACATCGCGATGTCGGCCAGGCGCAGCAGCGTCGCGCCGTCCGTTCCGTCCAGGGGCGCCAGCGCAACCCCCACGGACCCGCCGATGCTGACCTGGCGCCCGCCGATGTCGAAGGGCTGCGCCAGGCTGTCCACGATGCGCTGCGCCAGCCCGGCGCTGAAGCCGGGCTCGTCAAGCCCGGCGAGCACGACGGCGAACTCGTCCCCGCCCAGCCGCGCCAGCGTGTCGCCCGTGCGCAGCATGGCAGACAGCCGCGCCGCCACCTCGACCAGCAGCCGATCGCCTGCGGAATGCCCCAGCAGGTCGTTGACCGGCTTGAACCGGTCGAGGTCGAGGCACAGCACGGCGACTCCATGGCCATGGCGGCTCGCCGCGTCCAGCGCGTGCGACAGCCGCTCGTCGAGCAGCAGCCGGTTCGGCAGCCCGGTCAGCATGTCGTGATGGGCAAGGTGGCGCATCCGCGCCTCGCTCCGCCTGCGCTCCGTCAGGTCGCGCATGGAGACGGCGCGTGCCGGCCCGCCGTGGTACTCGATCAGCCGCACCCGGAACTCGACCGGCAGCATCCCCGTCGGCGTCGCGATGACCACCTCGGTCGGGGTGTCCGTGCCGGAAGGCAGGCGCATCGACGCCATCAGCACCTCGATGGACGCGGGCGCCACCAGCGTGGCCAGCCGCGTCCCGACCAGCGCCGCCGCCTCCGCGCCGACATACTCGCAGAACTGCTGGTTGACATCGAGGATGACGCCGTCACGGTGGATCACCAGCCCCTCGAACGACACGCCCGCGAGCTGGCGCATCCGGTAGAGCTCGCGCTCCGCGATCTCCGAGAGGCGCTGGCTCGCCACCGAGGCGACCAGGCTCACGACCAGCAGCGCGAGGGTCCCGGCTCCCACGGTGATCGCGAGCATCCCGGAGCCGACAATGCCCGTGCCTGCCTCCGCGACACTGCCGGGATGGAGCCGCAGCGCGGACATGCCCGAGAAATGCACCGTGCAGATCGCGGCTGAGAGCCACGCCGTCACCTCCAGATGTCGACGCAACGGGCAGGCCGGCTCGAGACGCCGCAGACCCATCGCGCACAGGAGGCCGCTGACAAGCAGGGTCACGGGCAGGAACGGCTCCTCAGCCAGCATGCCCCCGGACAGACGCATCGACCCGATGCCGGCCTGGTGCATGCAGGCAACCGCAAGGGCGAGCAGCGCGCCGCCGCCGAGCCAGCCGGGCCACCGGCACCCGGCCAGCAGGCACACAGTGAAGCCGCCAAGGCCGCCAAGAACCGCGATCAGGACCGAGGACAGCGTCTGGTCGAGATCGTAGGCGATGGCGATCCCGGGAGAGTAGGCCAGCATCGCCACGAAGTGCAGCGCCCACACGCCCACGCCGAACTCGACGGCGGCCAGCGCGACCCAGAGCATCCGCTGCGTGCCGCCCCTGCGCTGGGCGTGGCCGAGCAGGGTCGCCGTCGTGAAGCACGAAAGCAGGCAGATGAGCGCGGCCAGAGCGACAAGCCGCAGGTCATGCTTTGTCGTCACACACTCGACAAGGCGCACCACTGCCAGCCTCCCTGGAAACCGGTTGGATTGAATCACCCCGGCAATGAAGCCTTGATGAAGACCCTGCCGGTGTCGAGTCCGAACCGCGCCGACGACGCGCACC
>CAXSES010000485.1:0-2490 GCA_964236225.1 uncultured Acetobacteraceae bacterium | reverse complement strand
GTCCAGGGGCGGCTCGCCCCTGGCGGGTCTGGGCAGAGCCCAGCCTTGCTCGCCTGGACGCCCATCGCACTCGGCCGTTGGTATCAGCCCACCCATGGGGGCCCGGCCGCCCGAGGCGAGCCGGGCCGGCTTCCCTCAGGGCTGGTCCTGCAGCCGCTCCATTTCCTCCTTGAGGCGGAGCTTCTTCACCTTGAGCTGCGACAGGGTGGCCAGGTCGGGGCGGGGCCGGTGGTCCTCGTCCGAGATCCGGGTCTCCAGGCTGGCATGGCGGTCCTTCAGGCTCTCGAGTCTGGCTTGCAGGGTCATGGTGCCTCCTTCGCTGGTGACGCAAGGCCGAGAGGGTGCCGCCTCCGCCACGACGATGTCTCCCGGCCTGCCACGCCACGCTAGCCCTCCGCTCCTCGCCAGTGCCAGACGAATCGAAGGCGACGCGGCGCACAGCCGGCGGAGCAGGGTCGCGGGCGCGCCGGCTGTAGGTGCGTGCCGCGTTCCGTGATAGGCCCACGGAGCCTGTGCCGGAGACGCCATGCTGACCGATCGTGACTCGCTGCTCCGCAACCTCCACGAGCTGCGCAGCGAGCACCGCGACCTCGACACCGTAATTGCGCGGCTCGCGGACCAGCCCATGGACCAGCTCCACCTGCAGCGGCTCAAGAAGCGCAAGCTGCTGCTCAAGGACGAGATCGGCCGGCTGGAGAGCCGCCTCATCCCGGACAGCATCGCTTGAGCGCCGGGCCTCCCGACGACGCCGGAAATCACGGCACCGCGCCGGACCGGACCGCCGCCTGCGTCGGCCTGGTGATGGGCAGCCAGTCCGACTGGACCACCCTGAGGCACGCGGCGGACACGCTGGACCGGCTCGGGATCGCGCACGAGGCCAGGATCGTCTCGGCGCACCGCACCCCGGATCGTCTCGCCGAGTACGCGCGCGGCGCCAGGGATCGCGGCCTGCGGGTGATCGTCGCCGCCGCGGGCGGCGCCGCCCACCTACCGGGCATGTGCGCCGCGTGGACGCCGTTGCCCGTGCTCGGCGTGCCAGTGGAGTCCGCGGTGTTGCGCGGCGTGGACAGCCTGCTGTCCATCGTGCAGATGCCCGCCGGCATCCCGGTCGGCACGCTGGCCATCGGCCGCGCCGGCGCGGTCAACGCGGCCCTGCTCGCCGCGTCGATCCTAGCCCTGTCCGACACGGCGCTGGCCACGCGGCTGGACGCCTTCCGCGCCGCGCAGACGGAGGCCGTCGCGGGCACGCCGTCGTGAGCGAGGCGGCCTTGCCGCCCGCCGGGAAGGCTTTCTTAGTGGCTCCCTGCCTGTCCGCCCCGCTGCCCCCGCTCGCCACCATCGGCATCGTCGGCGGCGGCCAGCTCGGGCGCATGTCGGCGATGGCCGCGGCACGGCTCGGCTTTCGCTGCCACGTGCTCACGCCGGAGACCGACAGCCCGGCCGGCCAGGTCTGCGACGAGGTCACGCTTGGCGACTTCGAGGACCCCGCGATCCTGCGCGCCTTCGCCGAGGCGGTGGACGTCGTCACCTTCGAGTTCGAGAACGTCAGCGCCGAGGGCCTCGACCTGCTGGCCTCGCTGCGCCCGGTGCACCCCTCGCCCGCCGTGCTCCGCCTCAGCCAGGACCGCGTCGCGGAGAAGGGCTTCCTCAACGACGCCGGCATCGGCACGGCGCCCTGGCGCGCGGTGCACGACCGCGACGGCCTGGACCGGGCGGTGGCCGAGCTGGGCCTGCCCGCGATCCTCAAGACCACGCGGCTTGGCTACGACGGCAAGGGCCAGGCGCTGCTGCGCGACGCTGCCGACCTCGACGCCGCCTGGCAGAGCCTCTCGCCCAGACCGCTGGTCCTGGAAGGGTTCGTCGATTTCGCCTGCGAGGTCAGCGTCGTGGTCGCGCGCGGCGCGGACGGTGCGATCTCCGCCTTCGACACCGTGGAGAACCGCCACCGCGACGGCATCCTCGACCTGACGCTCGCGCCGGCCCGCGTCGCCGACGCCGTCGCGGCGCGGGCGCAGGAGGTCGCACGACAGGTGGCCGAGGCCCTCGGGCTGGTCGGCCTGCTCGCCGTGGAGATGTTCGTGGCCGCCGACGGCGAGGTGCTGGTCAACGAGATCGCGCCCCGGCCGCACAATTCCGGGCACTGGACGCTGGACGCCTGCCCGGCCAGCCAGTTCGAGCTGCACGTCCGCGCCGTCGCCGGACTGCCGCTGCCCCGGGCCGTGCGCCACTCCGACGCCGTGATGAAGAACCTGGTCGGCCCGGAGGAGGCCGCGCTGTGGCCCTCCGTGATGGCGGCGCCGGGCCTGATCGGGCACCTCTACGGCAAGGCGGAGGCCCGCCCGGGGCGCAAGATGGGGCACGTGACGCGGCTGTTCCCGCGCGGGGCGCTGCCGGGGGAGTTCGGCGTAGGGGCGGCGCTCGGCGCGCTGGCAGGAACCGACGCTCCTGCGGCGTCCGGCTGAAGGGCAGCCAGCAAGGCTGGGCTCTCCC
>CAXSES010000484.1:1422-2492 GCA_964236225.1 uncultured Acetobacteraceae bacterium | reverse complement strand
ACCAGCGGCGGCGCCAGCGCCGTGGCCGCCGGGCTGAGGTCGAGGAGCTGGCCGAGCTGGCCGACGATCTGCTGGCCCAGCGTGAACACGAGGCCGACGCCCACGCCGCGCGCGAGGCGCTGGCCCCCCTGCATGCGCGGCGAGCCGAACGCCATGGGCGCGGCGATCAGCACCATCGCCACCATAGACAGCGGGACCGCGGCCTTGGTCCACAGCTCGCGCTCGTAGCGCGTCGCCTGCTGGTGCTGGCGCTCCAGGCTGCGGATCTGGCGGTAGAGCGCGACCGGCGGGATGCTGTCCGGGGGCAGGCGCAGGAACCGGAGCTGGCCGGGCGGGATGAAGGAGCGCCAGGACAGCGTCGCGAGGTGCTCAGTGCTGAACAGGGAGTCCCGCACGGTCCTGCGCGTCACCTCCGCCAGCGCCCAGGTGCCGTCGGGCAGTATCTCGCCGCGCTCGGCATGGACGATGCTGGCGAGGCTGCCGTCCGGCTCGAAGGCGTAGATGTCGATGGCCACCGGCGCGGTGGCGCGCTCGAACAGCCCGACGCTGAGGACCTGCCGCTCGCCCTGCGCCCAGAAGCTGGCGTCGGGGCGCCCGGCCGCCGTGGCCAGGGCGTCCGCGCGCCGCTCCTGCGCGACCTGCTGCGCCTGCGGGATCACGAACTGCGCCAGGAGCGCGAGCGCCACGACGATCGGCGCCACGAGCAGGAGCACCCTGCCCACGATGCGGCGCTCCGACAGGCCGAGGCCCAGCATCGCCGTCAGCTCCGAGGTCCTGGCCAGGGCGCCCAGAGACAGCAGCGCGCCCAGCAGCATCGAGACTGGCGCCACCTGCAGCAGCCGCCCAGGCGCGGTGAGCAGCACGTAGAGGAAGGCGTCCGCGACCCGGTAGCGCCCCTGGCCCACCGAGGCGAGCTGCTCGACGAACTCCAGCAGGCTGAACAGGGCGACGAGGGACGCCGCCACCCCGGCGAAGGCCCGCAGCGCCGCGGCCCCGACGTAGCGGCTAAGCAGGGCCACGGCCGCCCGGCGTCACGGGCGGCGCGGGCGTCATGGGCGGCGCGGGCGTCA